>JBKJOY010000349.1:0-3730 GCA_046595415.1 Thermomonas sp. | reverse complement strand
TGACAAGCGGCACCAGCAGCGCGCCGCCATTGGAGTGCGGATTGGAGCCCATGCGTCGCGTTCCGGCGGGCGCGAGCTCGGCGAACTCCTGACGAAACCGTCCTTTTTTGTCGAACGGCTCCTGCGGGGCATAGCTGCGCATCCAGTCCTCAAGCTGACCGATATGCTCGGGGTTCTTGAACTCCGTGATCGGCACTTGATGCGATCGCCAGGTGCCTTCTACGGGCAGCCCGTCCACCTGCTTGGGTCCGGTCCAGCCTTTCGGCGTCTGGAACACAATCATTGGCCAACGCGGACGCGGAGGCGGCTTTGCCGCGTCTGGCGCACGCGCTGCGGACTGGATTGCGCGGATCTTCGCCAGGATCGCATCCAGCGTTTCGGCAAGCTGCTCGTGCACCAGCATGGGATCGTCGCCGACCACGAAGTGTGGCTCGTAGCCGTAGCCATGGAACAAATCGGTCAACTCTTCGGAGCCGATGCGCGCAAGCACGCTGGGGTTGGCGATCTTGAACCCGTTCAGGTGCAGGATCGGCAACACAGCCCCATCGCGCGCCGGATTGAGGAATTTATTCGAGTGCCAGCTCGCTGCAAGCGCGCCGGTTTCCGCTTCGCCATCGCCAATGATGCAGGTGACGATCAGCTCGGGATTGTCGAAGGCCGCGCCATAGGCATGCGCGAGCGAATAGCCCAGCTCGCCGCCTTCGTGGATCGATCCGGGCGTCTCCGGCGCGACATGGCTGGGGATGCCGTACGGCCAGGAGAACTGCCGGAACAGTAGACGCATGCCCTCGCGATCACGGGTGATGTCGGGATACGTTTCACTATACGAACCCTCCAGATAGGTGCTCGCCACCAGTCCGGGGCCGCCATGACCGGGGCCGATGATGTTGATCATGTCCAGATCGTGATCCCGGATTAGACGATTCAGATGCACGTACAGGAAATTCAGGCCGGGTGTGGTGCCCCAATGTCCCAGCAGGCGCGGCTTGATGTGTTCAAGCGTGAGCGGCTCTTCAAGTAACGGATTGGCGCGCAGATAGATCTGCCCGACCGAGAGGTAGTTGGCCGCGCGCCACCAGGCGTGCATCCTGCGAAGAAGATCGGGAGTCAACGTTGCCATGGTGAATTCTTCGCCGATTGATGTGGGTGCGGGGCCAGCGCGGAGGGCGCGCTCATGCGAGCGCGGCGTCGACGATAATCTGCGCCTGTTGAAGAATACGGCGCAAATGCGCCTCGTCGCGGAAACTCTCCGCGTAGATCTTGTAGATGTCCTCGGTACCGGATGGGCGCGCCGCGAACCAGCCGCTCCTCGCAGTGACCTTGATGCCACCGATCGGTGCGTTATTGCCCGGCGCCTTGTCGAGCACGCTGTCGATCGGCTCGCCCGCGAGTTCGGTCTGGCCGATTTGCTGCGGCGTGAGCTTCAGCAGTGCCTGCCTCTGCTCAGCACTGGCTGTCGCTTCGACGCGGTCGGCAAAAGTCTCCCCAAACTCCGTGCACAGATCGCGATACAGAGTCCCCGGATCGCGGCCATTGCGGGCGGTGATCTCAGCCGAGAGCAGCGCCGGGACGATGCCGTCCTTGTCCGTGGTCCACACGCTACCGTCGATGCGCAGGAACGCAGCACCCGCGCTTTCCTCGCCGCCGAAACCCAGCATACCGTCGTACAAGCCATCGACGAACCACTTGAAGCCAACCGGAACCTCGACCAGTTTTCGGCCAAGCCTGGCGGTGACGCGATCGATCATCGCGCTGCTGACCACGGTCTTGCCGACAGCTGCGGCCTGGCTCCACTGCGGTCGCTGCTGAAACAGATAGTCGATGGCCACGCTCAGATAGTGGTTCGCCGGCAGCAGGCCGGCGCTGCGGGTGACGATGCCATGGCGATCGTGGTCGGTGTCGCACGCAAACGTGATGTCGTAGCGGTCTTTCAAGCCGATCAGGCGCTGCATGGCGTAGCTTGATGACGGGTCCATACGGATCTTGCCGTCCCAGTCCAGCGTCATGAAGCCGAACTGCGGATCGACTTCCGTGCTGACGACCTCAAGATGGATCCGGTAGCGCTCGGCGATTCGCGCCCAGTAATTCACGCCCGCGCCGCCGAGCGGGTCCACGCCCATGAGCAGGCCCGAGCTGCGGATCGTATCGAAATCGATTGCAGTTCCAAGCTCATCGACGTAGGCCGTGAGGAAATCATACTGGCGAGTCGTCGCTGCGCGCCGCGCCTGCTCAAAGGGAATGCGCCGCACGTCCTTCAGGCCGTTTTCGAGAAGACAATTGGCGCGATCCTGGATCCAGTCGGTGACCGCACCAGCGGCCGGGCCGCCGTTGGCCGAGTTGTATTTGATGCCGCCACTCTCGGGCGGATTGTGCGAAGGCGTGACCACGATGCCATCCGCAAATCCTCCCGTGCGGTCGCGGTTGTAGCAAAGGATGGCGTGCGATATCGCCGGCGTCGGCGTGTATTCATCACCCTGCGAAACCCTGACCTCTACTCCATTAGCCGCCAGCACCTCGAGTGCGGTTGCGAAGGCCGGCAGCGACAAGGCATGCGTATCCACACCGATGAAAAGCGGCCCGTCGATACCCTGGTGGCTCCGGTGCTCGCAGATCGCCTGGCTGATCGCGAGGATGTGGTTCTCGTTGAAACTGCCGTCGAACGATGAACCGCGATGGCCGGATGTTCCAAATCCGACCCGCTGCGGTGGATTGGCTGGGTCGGGTTTCACGCTGGAATAGGCATCCACCAGCTTCGCGATGTCCACCAGCGGCGCGGATGTTGCCGGCTGACCGGCTAGCGGACTAAGCACTGTCCACTCCCGACCCGACCAGCGCCTGGCTCTTGGTAGCGATTCGCTGCAGTAGTTGCTGCCACGATTTTACGAACGATTGCGCGCCATCGTGCTGCAATTGCGCAGCGAGCGCGACGGTATCGACGCCAGCCAGCTCGAACCGCGCCAGCATTGCCTCACCCTCAAGGCTGTCCTCCGCCATCGGGTGTGGGACGGTGCCATGATCGGCGAATGCGCGCAGGGTTTTTTCCGGAAGGGTGTCGATCGTGTCCGGAGCCGCCAGTGCCTGGACATACAGGGTATCGGGAGCATCCGGGTCCTTGGTTCCGGTGCTGGCCCACAGCAAGCGCTGCGGAAGCGCACCCCGCTTGGCAAGTTGCTGCCATCGCTTCGATGCCAGCAGTTCGCGATAGGCGCGATAGGTGAGCTGGCCCATCGCTATGCCGAGGTGATTGCGCAACTCGGCCGGCACCCTGTCGGCGATCGCCTTGTCCCAGCGGCTGATGAACAGCGAGGCAACCGACGCGACTCGCGGATCGAGGCCGGCCGCTATGCGCCGCTCTATGCCGCGAAGATAGGCGTGGGCGGCGGCAACATAGTGCTCAGTCGAAAATAGCAGGGTCACGTTGATCGGAACGCCGGCATAGATCGCCTCCTCGATCGCCAGCACACCTTCAGGCGTACCGGGAATCTTGACGAATAGGTTCTCGCGGTCGGCCTGCGCATGAATCTTCTTCGCCGCGACAATGCTGCCATCAGTATCGGCGGCGAGCAGCGGCGATATTTCCATCGATACCCAGCCATCGATCCCGCCAGTGGCATCGAACACCGGCCGAAACAGATCAGCTGCTCGTCGCAGGTCCTCGAGCGCGAGTTCCATGAACAGGACCTCACCCGCCTTGCCCGCCTTGGCCTTCTCGCCAATCCCGTCGTCGTAG
>JBKJOY010000282.1:0-2931 GCA_046595415.1 Thermomonas sp. | reverse complement strand
GCGACGACGTGCGTGGGCAAGTCCCGAGTGGCTTCGTAGGCAAGCAATCCTGCGATCTCGCCGTCCAGTTGCGGGAAGTGGTCGCAGTCGGTGGCGATGTCGCGCAGCTTGCCGAGCTTGTGCTGCACCAAGGGGTGGCGGACTTCGATGGTTTTCATCTGAGCAGGCTAGCAAGCAAAAAGGTGCCAGGGACAATTTCGTTTTAATTCGTTTTATTTCGTTTTGCGAAATTGTCCCGACGCCTTTTTGTGGCCAGGTGATCCGGTACGCGGCTTAGAAACGATCTAGCCTTACTGCTTGCCCGCGGCACTCAACAGCAGATCAACCTGTTCAACCGGCATCGGCCGATGCAGGAGATAGCCCTGGAGACTTTCGCAACCAAGCGACGCCAGCAGATCCCGCTGGGCGTTCGTCTCCACGCCTTCCGCCACCACGCCCATGCCAAGGTTCCGGGCCAGCGCAATGATGGTGCGGATGATCGGCGCATCTTCCTGCCCTGGAAGGCTCTGGAGACCGATGTCGCGTACGAAGGCCTGATCGATCTTGAGGGTGGTGACGGGCAACTTGTGCAAATAGGCCAGGCACGAGTAGCCGGTGCCGAAATCATCAATCGCGATGCCGACGCCCAGATCGCGAAGCTCATACAGGTTGGCGGATGTCTCGCTGACACTATGGAGCAGCAGGCTCTCGGTGATTTCAAGCTCCAAAGCTTCGGGTGCCAGCTGCGTGTCGTGCAAGGCTCGACGCACGGTGTCGACCCAATCAGCGCGCTTGAACTGGACGGACGACACATTCACCGCGACACGCAGGCCCGGATGACCGGCCTGGTGCCAGACAACCATCTGCGCACAGGCCGTCCGCAGTGCCCATTCGCCCAGCGCGACGATCAAGCCGCTGGCTTCGGCCAGGGGAATGAATTGGGCTGGAGAGACGGTGCCCAGCGTCGGATGTTCCCACCGCATCAGTGCCTCGAACCCCTGGATCTCACCGCCCGCGCCGCATTGGGGCTGGTAGGCAAGACTTAGCTGGCCCAGTCGCAATGCATGGCGGAGTTGGCCGTCCATGCTCATGCGTTCCTTTGCCTCGGTATGCATTTGAGCGGCAAACCACTGGAAGTTGTCCCGGCCGGTTTCCTTGGCGCGATACATCGCGGCGTCGGCGTTGGCGATCAAGGTATCGCTCTCGAGTCCATCATCGGGGTAAATACTGATACCGAGCGAAAGGCTGACGAACAACTCATGGTTCCCTATATGAAATGGTTCGCGTATTGCCTCGATCAGTTTGGTTGCCACGCGCGTGACGGCCTGCGGGTCGCTCAGTTCATTCAAAACCAACGTGAATTCGTCGCCGCCAACACGCGCCAGGGTGTCGGACTTTCGAATGCAGGCTTGCAGTCGCTTGGTGGCCTGGCGGAGCAGTGCATCCCCCGACGCGTGGCCTAGCAAGTCGTTGATATTCTTGAAGCGATCCAGGTCCATGTACAGCACGGCGACTTGCAGCTTCTTGCGCTCGGCTTGGGCCAAAGCCTGGTTCAGGCGATCCTCGAACAACAGACGGTTCGGCAAGCCGGTCAATGCGTCGTGCTGGGCCTGATGCGACAGCTGATCCGTGAGCAACCTGTGTTCGATGGCCACCGCAGCCAGGCGAGTTGCCATGCCCATGAATTCCAGATCGCGCGGGCTGGGCCGGCATGGCTGGTCGCGGTAGACAGCGAACGAGCCGAGTACATCGCCACGGTTCGATGGAATTGGCATCGACCAGCAGGCGCGCATCCCGTGGGGCAACGCCAGCTCACGATACCCATCCCACAGGGGATCGGTGGCGATGTCTTCGACGATGACCGTCTCGCGCCGATACATCGCCGTCCCGCATGAGCCCACCGCCGGGCCAATCGGCAAACCGTCCAGCAGCGATGAATAAGCCAGTGGCAAGCGGGGGGCAGCCCCCGTGCAGAGAAGGCCATCCTTCAACAGAAGGACCGAACTGCGCGATCCGGGAATCTGTATCTCCAGCATGCTCGAGATGCGCGAGAGGATGTCCGGTAACGAACGGTTCTGCACCACCTGCTCCAGGATCAGACTGCGATCGCGCTCCAGCTGTTCCTCCTGCTTGCGGGCGGTGATATCCAGGCTGGCACCTGCCAGCCCGGTCACCCGGTCCTGATCGTCGACCAGTACCTCAATCTGATCGAAAAGCGTGCGGACCTCGCCATCTGCCCGGATGAAGCGGGTTTCGTGGCTGAACGGCTTGCGGTCCCTCAGGGCCTGCGCCATCAGCGTTTTCACTACCGGACGGTCTTCGGGGTGGAGCCGATCCAGGAAGTCCTTGTAGGTGGGCTGGTGTTCTACCGGCGACACGCCGCAAATGCGGCACAACTCATCGGACCAGTTCACCGTATCGGTAGCCAGGTCCCAGGTCCAGCTGCCCAGGTGAGCGCGGCGCTGGGCCTCCTCGAGCCGCAATTCGCTCAAGCGAAGCGCCTGCTCCACATGCTTGCGTTCGGTGAAATCAATCAGCGTGCCCTGGATCAATTCGGGTTCGCCGGGCTCATCCTTGAGCAGGTTGACCGTCTCCATCCCCCAGGCTTCCGTACCATCCGTGCGGCGAAGGCGAAGCACCGAATTGTTGATCGAGCCGTGCTCGCGCAGGTCTGCGAGAAAGCGTGCGCGGTCCCCATCGTCGAAATAGAAGGACTTGGTGTTGACCCCGATGATCTCGTCCCTGGATTCGTAGCCGAGGATCCGGGCGAATGCTTCATTGCACTCCAGCAGCCGGCCATCGGGCAAGCTGCGGAACACGCCGGCCAGGTTCTGCTCGAACAGCAGCCGGAAACGTTTCTCGGACGCCAGCAAGGCGTCGGCCGCCTGCTTGCGTTCGATCGCCGTGGCCACTTGGCCGGACACGAACTCGAGCAGTATTTTGTCCTTTTCC
>JBKJOY010000208.1:0-8159 GCA_046595415.1 Thermomonas sp. | reverse complement strand
CTGACGCTCACCTGCAAGGGCTGCTCCGGACGTACCAGCGGCTTGACCGCCAGGCCAACCGCGACGTGCCGATCGCGCCGATCCATCGGCACGAAGGCCACGCCGACGGCTCGCGCTGGCGTGATCTTGCTGGTCGCACTGCCACCACGGAACACCAGCGCAGTGACATACACGTCATGCCGTTCCCAATCCTGGGTCACCGGGATTTCCACCACGGTGCCGGGCTTCACGTCGATCGCCTGCACGAACAGCATGCGTTCGCTTTCGACCATGAGCAGGCCCTTGCCGGGATGCGGCGGCGTCAACGTCGCCTTTAGGGTATCGCCCGCACGATACGCGGTCTTGTCGAGTGCCAGCTTGACCTTGTCGGGCCGTGCATCCAAGCCACGGTTGGCATCGTCCCAACCCCAGCCCGCATGGAACGGGTAGCGCATGGTGAGCCTGGTGCTCGGGTCGTAGACATCGATGCGGTATTCGCCCCACTCCACCGGGAAATCAAACCGCGCCGCAGTGGTTCCGGCATCCAGCGTGGTGACCTGCACATTCTGGAACCGGCGGGTGAAGTCATAGTTCCAACCGGTGTCGTCGTCATGGCTCCAGTGATAGTCGCGAAGCTCACGGACCAACGTCACCTTCAGCCCCTTCACAGGACTTGGCGTGCCATCGGCCCGATAGCGCATTAGCTCGAAGCGCGCGTTCGCATTCGAATCCGCGCCGTCCGCATCGTCGAACAAGGGACGCACGCCAACCAGCGCATCGGCTGGCCACAGCACGCGTTCCACGCTGCGATTGACGCTGCGTCCGCCGGATTCGAACAGGCTGCCGGACACGATCGCCGTGACCGGGGTGTTGCCTTTCACTTCCGCGGGCAACGCGATGTCCTGATCGAGCTTGCCCTGTGCGTCCAAGGTGGCATCAACCACGTCCTTTGCTTCATGCGGCAATACAACCGTTGGATCGCCAAAGAAATAGCCCTTCGCCTGCTCCAGGGGATGCTGGGCAACGGTCACCGCAAGTTTCGCGGTGAAGCGGTTTCCCGATGCAGGGGCGCCATAGAGGTAGGCACCCGTGGCACGCAGGCGGAACGGCTCGCCCGGATGCAGGACTGGATCGGCGCTGGCAAGATCCAGCTTCATGCGTTCGGGCAGGAATTCCTCGATACGCAGGGCCATGCCCTGCACCGCCTCCTTGCTGGCGGGATCGGTACGGAATTCCACCTGCCACTTGCCGGTCGGCGCCTCCACCGGAATGGTTTTCTCGAAGCGGAAGTAACCCTGCGCGCTGGGCTCGATACGGGACTCGACGAAGGTCTTGCCATCCGGCTGCTTCAGCCGCACGAACAAGGATTGCGACTTGCCTTTGCTTGCACCATGAGAGCCTGCTGCCACCGGCTTGCCGTCGTTGTCACGCAGCAGCGCGGACACACGGACGGTTTCACCGGGGCGATACAGGTCTCGACCCGACCAGGCGAACACATCGAACCAGGCCTGTTCGCGACCGCTGACGGCGAACTCGGACAGGTCCAGTGCAGGCTGGTTGAACGGCAGCATCGACACGTCCTTGCCGCGCGCGGCGGTGAGCACATGCGCCGAATCCAGGGTGTAATCCAGCATGGCGTTGCCATTGCTGTCGGTCTTGCCCTTGAACACCGGCTCACCGCGGGCGTCCAGAACGCGCAAATCAGCGTTCGCCAGCGCACTACCGTCCTCCAGCGACGCCGTATGCACGAACAGCTTGTCCTTGTAGGCGCGCACGTGCAGGCCGATGTCACTGACGCTGAAGAAGGCAGTGTCGTACTCGTCCTTGAACGCACCCGCCTTCTTCATGACCGCGAAATACAAGCCCGGCTGCTGCAGTTCGGTGATGTCCTGGATCGGCAAGTAGGTCAGCACGCGTTCGTTGCGCGCGCCGCCCAGTACGAACCGATTGACGTAGACGGGCTCCGCAAGCTTGGAGATCGGCGGCCTGCTGTCCTTGTCTTCGGCGTCGTACCAGGACGGATCCAGTTCCCAGCTGCCGCGTCGACCACCGCGCTGGTATTCGGCGAAGAAACGCGGCAGCGAAGCGTCCCGCACGCGCAGGAATTCGACATCGACCTCGCCCACGTTGACCGAGACCACCGGCAATCCGCGCGAATCCTTGGCCGGCAACACGCTGCCTTGCGAGGCAAACCCGACCGCGGGCTCGAGTTCTCCGGTGAAGACCTTGAGCTCGACATCCTTGCCCAGCTTGCTGCCATCCGCGGCCGTCAACGCCCCCGAGATGGTGAGGGTGTAGTTCTGGTTCGGATCAACGTAAGGGAAACGCAGCACCTTGCCGTTGTCGTCCAGCGTCCAGCTGCTCTTTTCGTTGCTGGCGGCGCGATCAAACGTCAGCAACTTGTCGAAGTCCTCGGTGCCGACCAGTGGACGCGAGAACTCCACCGCAATCGCCAGCGATTCGCGGCCTTGGTCCGGATATGCGCGTACCACCGCGAAACCCTTTACCGCCTCGCGCTTGGCTTGAATGGCCTCGCCACTTGTCGCCGGCAACTGCCCTTCAGACGTGCGCTTGCACGCGGCAAGACCCGTCGCCAGCGACATTGCCAGCAGCAGTGCCAACACTGGCTTGATGGCATGCCGCATCGAATTCCATCGCGTGTGCATCTCGGTTCCTTCCATGGCAGACGGCTTCGAGTATAGGACGCGAATCAGTGCCGGATGCGGCCGCCTCCGCGCAAACAAAAGGCCCGACATTTAGCCGGGCCTTTGTTTCAAACCAACGTCTTATTCAAGGCGCCGAGGCTGTGTCCTGCGACATGTCGCCGACCACGGGGCTTGCGCCATCTTCGTCCGCATCGTCATCCAGGGAGCCGTCCAGGCGCTCGACTGCCTGCAGCTTCTCGCCCTTGGACAATCGGATCAGGGTCACGCCCTGCGTATTACGACCAACACGGGAAATCTGCAAACCAGGCGTGCGCACCAGGGTGCCGCCATCGGAAATCAACAGGACTTCGTCGTTGCCGCCCAGCATGACTGCCGCGACCAGCTTGCCGTTGCGCTCGGTGGTCTGGATGCCAATCACGCCCTGGGTTCCGCGACCTTTGCGTGGGTACTCGGACAGCGCGGTGCGCTTGCCGTAGCCATTCTCGGTAGCGGTCAGGATGTAGGCGATCTCACCGTTGCCGGCCTTGTCGCCATCATCGGTCTGGATTGTCTCGAGGCTGCTGTCGATCGCTTCATCGGCTGCGTCTTCATCACTGTCGACCTCAATGCCGCCGGCCGATTCGGCCACGATCAGGCTGACCACGTCCTCGCCCTTGCCCAGGCGAATGCCGCGAACGCCAGTGGCGGTGCGGCCCATCGAACGCACGCGGTCCTCACCGAAGCGCACGGTCTTGCCGTTGCTGGCGAACAACAATACGTCGCGCTCGCCATCGGTCAGCGCGACACCGACCAGGGCATCACCCTCATCCAGGTGGATCGCGATCTTGCCGCGCTGGAGGCGATACGCGTATTCGGTCAGGGGCGTCTTCTTGACCCGGCCATTACGGGTCGCGAAGAACACGAACTGGCCCTCGCCATATTCGCGCACCGGCAACACGGCCTGCACGCGCTCGCCCGGCTCCAGCGGAATCCAGTTGATGATCGGGCGGCCACGCGCGTTCGGTCCGGCATCGGGCAACTGGTACACGGGCAGCCAGAACACACGTCCGGCGCTGGTGAATGTCAGCAAGGTGTCGTGCGTATTGACCAGCCACAACTGGTCGATGAAGTCTTCGTCCTTGGTCGCTACCGCACTGCGGCCACGGCCACCGCGGCGTTGTGCGCGATAGGCGCTGACCGGCTGGCGCTTGGCGTAACCGGCGTGCGACAGCGTCACCACCACGTCTTCCGGCGCGATCAGGTCGAGGATGTCGAGATCTTCCTCGCTGGCGCGGATCTCGCTGCGGCGTGCATCGCCGAACTCGTCCCTGACCGCGATGAGCTCGGCGCGAATCACGTTGAGCAGCACATCGGGATCCATGAGGATCTCGATCAGCCCACGGATTTCTTCCAGCAACTGCTTGTATTCCTCGGTCAGCCTGTCCTGCTCAAGACCAGTCAGGCGATGCAGGCGCATTTCGAGGATTTGCTGGGCCTGGGTTTCGGTGAGCTGGTAGCGACCGTCGACCAAACCGACGCCCTTGGGCAAGCCATCAGGGCGTGATGCCTCTGCGCCCGCCGCGGCCAGCAGCGCGCCGACCAGACCTGCGTCCCACGTCCGCGCCAGCATCCGCTCACGCGCTTCGTTTGGATTCGCCGAGGTCTTGATCAGCTCGATCATCTCGTCGATGTTGGCCAGTGCGACCGTCAGGCCCTCCAGGATGTGCGCGCGCGCGCGCGCCTTGCGCAGTTCGAAGATGGTCCGACGGGTCACCACTTCGCGACGATGACGGACGAATGCCTGCAGGATCTGCTTGAGGTTCAGCAACTGCGGGCGTCCATCGACCAGCGCCACCATGTTGATGCCGAACGTCGACTCCATCTGGGTCTGCTGATAGAGATTATTCAGCACCACATCGGCGGATTCACCGCGCTTGATCTCGATGTAGATACGCATGCCGTCCTTGTCGGACTCATCGCGCAGTTCGCTGATGCCTTCCAGCTTCTTTTCCTTGACCAGCTCGGCGATTTTTTCTATCAGTCGAGCTTTGTTTACCTGGTACGGGATTTCGCTGACCGCGATGGCTTCGCGGCCGTTGTCGGCGACTTCGATCTCGGCGCGCGCGCGCATACGCACCCGGCCACGACCGGTGCGATACGCCACATGGATCCCGCCAACGCCATTGATGATGCCGGCGGTCGGGAAGTCCGGACCAGGGATATGTTCCATCAAGCCTTCGATATCGATCAACGGATCATCGATCAGGGCCAGCAGCGCATTCACCACTTCGGTGAGATTGTGTGGCGGGATGTTGGTCGCCATGCCTACCGCGATACCAGCCGAACCATTCACCAGCAGGTTCGGGAACCGGGTCGGCATGACCGTCGGCTCGTATTCCTTCTCGTCGTAGTTGAGCTGGAAGTTGACGGTTTCCTTGTCGATGTCGGCCATCAACTCGTGCGCGAGGCGCGACATCCGCGCCTCGGTGTAACGCATGGCTGCGGCGGAGTCGCCATCGACCGAACCGAAGTTGCCTTGCCCGTCCACCAGCAGGTAGCGCAGGGCGAACGGCTGCGCCATGCGCACCAAGGTGTCGTACACCGACTGGTCGCCGTGCGGGTGGTACTTGCCGATCACGTCACCGACGATGCGCGCCGACTTGTAATACGGCTTGTTGCTGTGTGCGCCGAGCTCGTGCATCGCGAACAACACGCGCCGGTGAACGGGTTTGAGCCCATCGCGGACATCCGGTAGCGCGCGCCCCACGATCACGCTCATGGCGTAATCGAGATAGCTGCGGCGCATCTCGTCTTCGAGATTGACGGGGATGATTTCCTTGGCGAGCTCTGCCATCAGTGATCCATTTGAATGCGATTTTCGATACCCACTTCGATGCCCACGCACGACTTGCGACATGCGGTCCGCACGGGGATCGAGAAGGGAGTTTCAGCAACGTGAAATCATAGCATTTCAGGCATCCAAAAGCACTTCGGATTTTCACGAAGAATCAATCAGTTAGCTTGCTTTTCTGGACTAAAATGCGCAACGACGGGTCAGGCCGACAACCGATGCCTCGTCGGCACCTAAACCACGGTCTCAGCTTTCGCGGCTCAGGTACCCGGACCAGCCGAAGGATCCCGACGTTCGTCGGGACAATGGCAGCAACTTCAGCTGCCGAACCTCGCCAGCATCCGACTTTCATCCGGCTGCTCAACCACGCCTTGCTCGGTGACAATCGCGTCGATCAAGTCGTGCGGGGTCACGTCGAATACCGGGTTCCACGCGGCAATGCCTTCCGCTACCGTCCGGCTGCCACCGACGCCAAACAATTCGCCAGGATCACGCTCTTCGATTTCGATGGTTTCGCCTGACGGCGTCGCCATGTCTACCGTCGACGACGGCGCGACGACCATGAATTTCACGCCGTGATGGCGGGCCGAAATCGCCAATTGGTAGGTACCAATCTTGTTGGCGACATCCCCATTGGCGCAGATGCGATCCGCGCCGACCACCACCCATTGCACTTGCCCGGTCTTCATCAAGTGTGCGGCGGCGGAGTCGGCGATCAATGTCGCGTCGATACCGTCCTGCTGCAGTTCCCACACGGTGAGCCGCGCGCCTTGCAACCATGGCCTGGTCTCACCGGCGAAGACGCGCCTGATGCGCCCTTCCGCCACGCCCGCGCGGATCACGCCCAATGCAGTGCCGAAGCCTGCGGTAGCCAACGAGCCGGTGTTGCAGTGGGTCAGCACCCCGCTGCCGAATGCCATCAAGCCCGCGCCCAGGCTACCCATCGCGCGGTTGGCTGCAAGGTCCTCGGTTTCGATCGCGTGAGCTTCCCGCTCGACCACTTCGCGCCAGTCGGGTCCGGCCTCGCCCAATGCACGCCGCATGCGCGCCAACGCCCAGCCCAGATTCACTGCCGTGGGCCGTGCAGCATTCAGACGATCCATTGCCGACTGCAATTTGTGGACGGCTTCAGCACCATCGGGAGCGTCAATGCGCTGCGAGGCCAACACCACACCCCATGCGGCAGCGATCCCGATGGCAGGCGCGCCCCGCACGGTCAAGTCGTGGATTGCGGCCGCAACCTCATCGCTGCTGCCGCAATTGCGGTACTCGAGAATGAAAGGCAACTTTCGCTGGTCGAGCAATTCAAGAGAAGTGCCCATCCAGCGAATCGGGCGGATGCGGTCGTAACGGTCGAAGTCGATTGGGCTGCTCATGCCTACATTATCGCGCAGGCGGACGAAAGCCGGCTGCGCACATGCAACCGGCGCCACGTGGGCGCCGGTTGCTTGAAGCGTCAGCTTGGGAGATCAAGCCTCAGTAAGAGCGGAACTCTGCCCGACAACCCTGCGAGACCCAGATACCGCTGCGGCCATAGCCCCAACTCCGGCCTTGGATGCAACGTGCATTGGACAACACACGCACAAGTTGCACGCCGGCGCGGATGTTCGCAGCACACTCCCGCGTCCGCCCGTCATTGGACTCGCAGCGAAACACGCGTCCACCTATGCCATGGTTGTCTTCGTAGTAACCGCCATTGCCGTAACTACCGTTGCCGTACCCACCATTGCCATAGCTACCACCGTACTGGTCACCACCGGTTCGGAACTCGGCGCGGCAACCATCGGTTACCCACACGCCACCTCGGGTTGATCCCCAGCTGCGGCCCTCGATGCACGCTGCATTGGAGAGCTTGCGAACCAACTCAACCCCACCACGGGTATCCATTGCACACGTGCGGTTGCGACCGTCATTGGATTCGCAACGGACCACTTGGCCGCCGCCGTAACCATTGTTTCCGTAACCATTGTTTCCGTAACCATCGTTCCCGTAGCCATTGTTTCCGTAGCCGTTGTTTCCGTAGCCATTGTTCCCGTAGCTATCGCCGTACTCGCCACCTTGGTAACCACCGTTTCCGACGATGCGGAAATCAGCGCGGCAACCCTGCGACACCCAAATGCCGTTTCGGCTGTAACCCCAGGAGCGACCCTCGATGCAGGCGCTGCTGGAAAGCTGCCGCTCAATCATCACGCGGCCACCACCGGTCGAGCATTCGCGCGCACGGCCATCATTTGATTCACAGCGAATCGTGCCGCTATTGGAACCGTAGTATTGAGGCGCGGCGGATGCCGGTATTGCCGCAACTGCCCCCAAGATCGTCATTCCGATCATGGACGCCTTGACCATGAGTGTGCGCATCGCGTGTTCCTCCCGTTGATGTCAGTCGACGCTTTCCACTTTAGTCACGACGGATTAACGCAACGCGAAGGCGCGCGCCTCCATCAAACTGCGCATAGCCACCATTCAGGAAACAAACTACGCGCGCTGGAAATCGAAGGCCAGCACATTTGCGATTCGCACTGTTCCCAGCATCGCCATCAACAAGCGATCCATGCCTAGCGCGACGCCAGCGCATGCTGGTAAACCTGATGCCAATCCCGCTAGCAAACGGGCATCCATTGGGGGGACGACCAGGCCACGTGCTTGCGGGATTGGCATCAGGTTTACCAGCATGCGCTGGCGTC
>JBKJOY010000292.1:0-9312 GCA_046595415.1 Thermomonas sp. | reverse complement strand
CGGAGCGGCTCGATCTGGTTGGCGACGCGCTCCGGCGAGAAATCCTCCAGGCTGCGGAAGTTCAACTCGACACCAAGCTTGGAGCCGTCATCGGCCAGCCTGTTTTCGACTTGCATCTGCACCCGCGGCTTCATGCCCTTCATCACGTCGTCGTAATTGTCCTTGTCCAGGTTGACGAACTTGCGGTCCTTCAACTTGCCCAAGGGCTCGGCGGGCTGCCCGCTGAAATTGCCCACCACGCCGGCCACGAAGGGCAGCTCCCTTTTCTCGATGGCGTCGCCCACTTCGACGTCGTAGGTGAGCTGCACGCGCGGTGCGCGTACACGGTCGAGTTTGTGTTGGGTGCTTTCCTTCTTGGCCATGACGATCCCCGTGAGCTGTTGATGGGTCGGTACAGGTATAGGGAACGACGGTCAGGCCGTACCCCGGTGAGTGAATCAAGTCTAGGAATGGCGGCACGCCTGCAACATCCATCGGACGGCCAGACTTGGGCATATGTCGTTCGGCGTGGCCGCCTCGCCCGGCCAATTGCGTGCCCAAGCCATTACGGTCAGTACGACGGTGGCAATCCGACCCGCTCCCGGATGGAAGACAGCGTGCCTTGATCGCGGATCACCTCGGCGAGCCAGTCTTCCAATGGCATGTTCGCCCACATCACGGCGCGATCCAGGAGATACGCGACTGGGTTGTGCGGCTCTGTGCGCCGGAAGAAGGCGGCAATCTCACTGATGGCGCGCAAAGCAGCATCCTTGGACGCCAGGCTGCCCGCACTGAGATCAAGTGAACCACCGGCTCCGCCAGCAACACCCACTGCACCTGCGCTGCCACCGTTAGCGACAGGCTCGCCTTCTTCACTGACTGCAGCCACGCCGCCCATCCCCTTGGAGATGGCGAGCTTGGCGTAGATCTGCTGGATTTTTTTCAACGCATCATCAATCGCGGCAAGGCTGGGCGCATCGCGACCGAGCCTGCTGTCCGACAGGCCACTGAAGCGGGCGAACGCTTCGCGGGATGCCGCCGCTTGCTCGATGCGCTCCTTGATGAAGGCCTCCGGAATGGCCTGTGCACGCGCATCGAAAGTCTCGCCATTGATGCGATTCTCATCGAGCGCTGACTGGTAGGCCTCGGCGCTCTGGCGGCCAAGGTTATCGACTTCCCTGGAGTCCATCCAACCCGCCAGGGTCAGTGGCGCGTGGACGTCTTCATTCAACATCATCATTTGCAATGCACGGCCGCCGTACGTGTTGAACCACGCCAACTTGCCGGCGCGTTCTTCCAAGTCACCATCGTCCGCGCGTGGGTACATGCTGCCCCAGTAGGTATCCAGCATGCCGGCGAGCAGCTCGAATCCCTCTTTCGCACCCTCCAGCCCATGCCGTGAAATGATCGCTTCACCAAGCCACACCGCAGCCTGCAGGTCCTTGCTGGTGCGCAGCAGGATGTCCTCGGACAAGCTTTGTGCCACGCGCCAATCGGCCACCTTCAATTCGGTCTGCCAATCACCTTGGGCCAGGCCCGTGTCGTCCGCGCGGCGAGCCTCGCGAATCCGGTCGAACTGGTCTGAAAAGCTTGCATCGCTGCCACCCGGATCACTACCGGGAATCGGGGCAAGGAGTTCGTTGAGATCGATGGCCATGTGCGGCTCCGGTTGGCTGGATGTGTGTCGAAGAACTACTCGAGGATCACGTTGGGGACTTCGGCGCGCGCCGTGCGGGCTCCCAGGAACTGCTTCATCTCGTCCGAAAGCTCCACTTGCAGGAAGACCTTCGCGCCACGGAACTTCGCTTCCGCCAGCCGGCTGCGCAGCTCGCTCCATTGCGCGGGGCTGTAACTCTCGCGGAAATCATCGACACCGAAGGCGTGGCTGCCATCGGCGAAGTCCGCCACCATTTGCGCGAATCCTTCCTGGCCTTCGTACAGCTTGGTCAGGTTGATGGGCGGCACAGGTTCGGCCGCTGCATGCATCTGGCTGGTGGCCGGATCGAATTCCTGGGTGGCGTCGGCGGCCTCCTCGGCAGGCGGCGGAGCGACGCTGATCCGGATGCGTGCCTGCAAGCAGCTGCTTGCCGACCAGAACACCTTGGCCGTCGCGTCCGCCAGGGATTCGCCCGCGGACGTGGCGCGATACACGCGTTCGCGGCACTCGACTTCAAATGCCGTGCCGCCATCGCCTTCGTCCAGCGCGCCAAGATCGCTGGGCCTGGTGAGGGTGAAGCTGCCAGCAAGGAACGGCGGGCCGTTGTCGAGCACCGGCAGGAACTTGCGCTCGGCGGCCACCATCTGCTGGTAACCCGGCGTCAGCGGCATCGCCACGCCACCCACCTTCATCGGCAGGCGTTCTTTTTCCGAGATGAAGGGCTTCAACCAATCATTGACGAACGCACCAAGCTTGCCTTGCGGGCCGTACAACGCCTCGACCTGTTGTTCCTGCGGCAAGCTTGCAAGAGGCTTGACCACACTCTCTCGCCAGCGTTCCTGCACGTATTCACCGGCGCGATGTACGGTCAGGAACAGCAGCAACTTGGACGGACCACGCACGATCGACCAAGCGCCCTGATCGTCGCCCTTGAACTCCGTGGCGAATTTCTCCGGCGGCTTGTCCACCGCATCGATCAGCGCGGTGTACTCGCTTGCGGGTGGTTTATCGGCATGGCCCTTGCTGGCAAAGAGGTCGGAAGCGATCTGGTAGACGTCCTGTCCCGCGCCGTCCGCATCCAGCCGCAGGTAAGCACGCGCGAAATCCCCTTCCTCTCGGGAAAGCACGCGGGCCTGGGTATCGTGCATCGCCAATAACCACACTGGCGGTGTCACCTTGTCGTCCAGCAACTTGAACGAATCCGTGACCAAACGTCCGAACGGCCGCCACGACGACAACCACTTTGCTTTCATCTGCGCCCAGGTTGCGGCCCAGCGCGACGAGAACGGCCAATCGAGCGGCAGTTCATACAGATTGCGCTGGGCTGCTTGAAAAAAAAGGTTATAGGGGTTGTCCTTGCTGCCTGCGCGGGTCTGCAACTCCGCGTAACGGCCACGCCAAAGTCCGACACCATCGGGGAACCTGGCCTGGAACTTCGCCCAATTGGCAAAGTAGTCCTTGAAGTAACTGTTGCGCAGTTCGCCGATGCGGGCTTGTTGCTCGGGCGCCTGCCCTGCAAGCGTGTCCAGCATCGGCTTGACGATGCCTTCCCAGGCGTCGCGCGTGTAGGCACTGGAGACTGCGGCGGTATCACCCGCCTCAAGCCCGACGACTGCACCTTCAGGTAACCAGAAGGTCCCCAAGTCCATTCCCGGCCCGCGGGCATCGGCCCACTTCTGCAAATCCGTTGCCCGCGGGGTGTAGCCCGCCAGCAGTTTTTTCAGCTGGGTTTCCAGCCTTGCATGCTCTGCGTCAAGGACGTTTTTTTTTTGCCACCGGAGGTAACCGAGGTAGGTGGCGAACAGGGCTTCAGCGTTGTCTCGATCCCGCGTGGTGTCGTGGTCGGGACTGACGAACGGCGCGAACAAACGCGAACGCGCATCGAAGCTGACGTTGTTCGGCATTTCCTGCTTGCGGCACTGGTCCTTGCTGCTGCGGCATTCGTCCAGCAAACGCAGGCGCTGGGTGATCGCCAGCACATGTTCGATGCCGGCACGATTGCGGTCGATATCGGTCGCCAGCATCTGGTCTTCGGGTGCCAGGATCAGGTTTGCGAAATCCTCGATGACGCGTTGTTTGAGTTTCTCGATGTCGCTGTCGGCCCGACGGATGCCGAAGCTGAGCATGGTGCCGCTGGCAGCGGCTTCCAGCGACTCGATGGTCCGCCCGCACCCCGCCACCCAGTTGATGCGTCCGCTCGAGGTGCGATCCGCGACTTCGGCGCAGGCAGTCCGCGTTTGCGCCAGCAGTGCGGTGTCATCGTTGCGTGCCGCCGACAGGCCGTAGGCCAGTGATGCCGACAGGCCCAACATCGCAAGGACGCCAAGCCCGGCCACCGCCATGCGGCCTGCCTTGCCGCGCAGGCTGGCGCCGGCCAAGGGCTGGTCGCTTGGCAGGAAACGAGTGAACAGGTCCGCGACGAAAGCGCCTCCACGATGCGCAGCGTCCGCGCCGCCAGCGAAGTACAGGCCACGCCAACGCGGGGTGCGCTGGAACGGGTTGTCTTCCAGCATCAGGGTCACGAACAGCGAAAGTCCCTGCCCCGCCTGCCGCATCGACTCGATGAAATCGAACACGGCGCGGCGCGATTGCGGCGTCGCCTGCGTGCGCATCGCGGTCTCGCGCAAGGCGTGCAGCCGGTCCTCGATCGGCTTGATGACGTCCTCGATCCGCCCGCTGGTCGCCGCGCTGACCATGTCATTGCTGGCGAATCGATGTCCAAGGGCCTGGGTGAAGGCTTCCGCCGGCAGGGTCGCGCGCAGTTGGGCGTAGCCAGGCAAGCGGTCAAGGCCACTGACCACGAAGTAGACCGGCATCTGCACCTGCAGATGTTCCATCGCCTCATCGACCAGCCGGCGCAGGCGCGTCGCGGTATCTTTCAGCGCATCCACCGGCCCCATCAATGTCTGCGCCGCCACCGCGACCACCAGCCCATTCAACGGCAGCATCTCGCGCTCGTCGGCGAGCTTCATCAACGACTGGTACCACAAGCCGCGATCCAGCCGCGAACTGTTGTCGCAGACCACGCGCGGATGCATCTCGATGGCGATCATCGATTTGTAGAACCACCAGCGCCAGACATCATCGGCATCCATCGCGGCGCTGTCGGGCGGCGGGAATGGCGATACCTCACAGCCGGCGCGCAACAGGCCATCGACATCAGCCGCCTGGTCACCGATGAACATCACCCACGGCACCCGGTACAAAGGCGCCCGGCCCTTGCCGATGTCAGGCGAACGCGCAATCGTGCGCTTGGCCTCGGCAATCGCCGCGGTCATTTTCTGCAGCGGCTCACGCTCATCTTCTGAATTGCCGGGCCCAAGATCGCCCATGCGCTTGCTGGTGCGGCCCTTCAGCGACGCCTTGCGTTGCCCGGCAGTGAACCACCACAAGACCACCACGATAACGATGCAGATGCCTGCGACTTGCCAGAAGCGCATCGGCAATTGCGGAAGGATGGCCAGGCCAAGGAACACCAACCCAGCCAGCACCAGCAGCAACAGCAATGTCACCAGGATCCGGCGGCCCCACGGCGACTTCGCTCCGGCCGCGACCGGCTTGTAGATATTCCCGATCCGATTCAGCGATGACGCGCCGCGCGAGAAGATACTTTCGACGAGATCCAGCGGGTTCATCGTGCGGGCTCCGTCTGCATGAACAGGTAGGTCGCGGCCAACTTGGCATTGCCCTTGTTGGCATCCAGCATCTTCCGCAGCTGCGGCAGATACTCCTCGGCGGTCTGGATCTCGGGCAACGGCTCCGCATACAGGGGCGTCGGTGACGAGATCACGGTGATCAATTCCTGGCCGAATGGCGGCGCGACCGTCCACGTCTTGCTTGGCGTGGCGCCGACCTCGAACTGTTCGCTGGAATGGATGAGGCGACCACTGTCCGGCTCACCGGTGTTCGGGTACATGTGCGCCACCTGGCCCGTCACGGTGAAGTAGTCCACATACACGTAACCGTCGTAATTGGCTTGCTGCAGCTTGGCGATGACGTTTTCGTTCTCGATGAAGCGGTCCGAATGGCCGGTACTTGGGGTGATGGCCAAGCCGTAACCGCTATCGGCGTTGCGCGCCTTGTACGGTTCCAACAACTTCACGACTTCACAATGCGGCCAGATCCGCAACTGCACATCGACTGTCGAGGACTTCACCCCTTCGACGCCATTGATTTGCTGCTTCACCGCGCTGATGTCGTCGGCGCGCGACACGTAGCCGGAAATCTTGACCGAACCCTTGCCCTCGTCCACCTCGTCGATCTTGAGGTCTGAGCACGGGAACGTGGCGAGTGCCTGTTGGATGGGCATCTGGATATTGGGCTTGGGAGCCGCCAACAGGATGTAAGCGAGGTAGGCCAGCGGAATCAGCAAGGCGATCAACGCACCGATCCGCAGCAGGGTGCGATCCCACTGCCGCGGCAGCTTCGGGCCGGCTGGATCTTCGACGCCATAAGGCTGTGGGGTAATCCGTTCCTCGCGCAGGGTGTGGATCGGCGCGGGCGGGATCGGCAGTTGCCGCGAGTGCAGTTCCTTGAGCTTGCCCAACTCGCCGGTATCGCCGTTTTCGTAGTAATACTGGCCCACGAAGCCGCACAGCATCGCGTGGTAGTAGACCTCACGCACCTCATCCTGGTCCTGCTTCAGCGCAGACAGGTGATGGAAGAATTCGTTACCGGCGTTGTTGGTGTTGAACATCGTGACCTGCAGCGGAATGCTGCCAGTCAGCCACGTCGGGTTGCGGGCCATGATCTCGTCGATCCAGGCGACCACAGCGAACGCTGCACCATCCACCTGCTCTGGCCGCTTGCCGTCGGCTTGTGCGGCGGCTTTGGCCCGGTCGATCAGCTCGCGGGCACGTGCCACGACGGCGGCGCCCGGCTCGCTGGCCTGGTTGGCAGTGACTTTCTCGTCCAGCGCGAGGCCATACGAAAAGACGGGAATGAAATGGTGCAGCAGTCGAGCCATGCGTTCAGTCCTGCGTAGCAACCGGGAACAACTTGATCACGGTCGAATCGGCCGGCAGGTCGGAGAACACCGCGATGTTGCGGCCGTTCTTGATCATCTGCCAGAAAGGATGGGTGGTGTCGACGAGGAAATACGTCGTGTTTGGACTCTTTTGCGGTAGTTCTTCCGGTGGCACCGGCAACAGGTCGATCTTCAAGCCGAACAGCGCCGCCGATAACAGCCGCGGCATCTCGTCCATCGAGGCGATCTTGCCGGTGCGCGATAAACGCGCGAACAGTTCGGCGCCCTTCTGCTCTGATTCAAAGGCCAGGTAAAACCGGGTCTTGTCGTTCTCGAACAGGTTGGCAGGCAAGTCAGCGCGATAGAAGCGACCGTCGTAGGCCAGCGTGATGCCGACTTCGGCGCCCACGGTCAGTGCCTTGATCAAGGCCTCTGCACGATCGAAGCCGATCCGGTAACAGCGCCGCAGGTCTTCGTGGTCGTAGTCTGGAAGTTCGGTTTCGCGGGGCTTGTTGGCCAACTCGCCGAAGTAGCCGATGTCCTCGGAAAACACCGAGAATTCCGCGACCAGGCAACGCAGGTCCTGGTACATCGCATACGCGCCGACGTTGCCCAGCCGCGCGTGTTCCTGGAACAAGGTGATGTAGCGACCGAAAGTCTGCATCATCACCACCCGCATCACTTCCTGCGCACTGGTCGACGCCGCCCGGATGCCTCGCTGGCGCTTGGTCGACGCGAAATCCTGGCCGCGCGACACCAGCAAGTCCCGCAACGCACGCGTCCAGCGTGCAAGGTTGTGCGAGGCGTTTATCGCCGTCGTCGGCGGGATGTAGTCATGCGACAACTTGAACTTGCCAGGCCCCGCAGGCAGCAGTTCAGCGAATTTGTAACTGTCGGAAGAGCGCACGATGACCTCGGCGTTCTCGTCCAAGCCAGTGACGATGTTCGGCTGGTACAGCAGGAAATCGACATCGGCCGCTGGTGCTTGTGGATCGTAGGGATCCGCCATGTTGTCCGTGGCCAGTGCATGCCGTGCGAGCAAGCGCTCGGATTCACGCGCCGCCAAGCCCTGCAAGGCGCGCTCGCGATTGAACACCAACCACACGGGAATCGGATCGTTGTTGGCGACCTTGAGCTCAGCGATGTTGCGCTGGAGCACGCGGGTGTTGCCAGGATTGGTCTGGATGGATCCGCCGATCAAGCGCTCGCCCGCACGTGTCACCAGCACGAAGCCCTCGACATCGACAATACCGCTGCCTAGCGCATCCTCGCGCAGCCGCAGCGATTCATAGCCCCACGGGAACGGCGTCAACCGCATGTGCAAGGCATGGCGACCCGCTTGCTGCCAGGTGTCCTGCGCCTGCAGGTGCTGTGGACTGAGGAAGGCACCTTGCCCCCAATGAACCTGCCGCTCTCCACTCATTCCGAATACTCCATGCAGAAACCACGCGTCCATCTCATTGGCGAATTGCACGCCACGTACTGCCGTAAACGCAAAAAGCCGTTCAAAGCGGCACGGCCTCGATCCGATAGCCATCCCTGCGCAGCGCGGCCAGCAATCCTTCCTCGCCAACCAGGTGCACCGCGCCAACGGCGACGAAGCCCGGCCCATCCTGGAAGAGCGTCTCGAGCTGCCCGATCCAGCGCGCATTGCGCTCCTCCAGCAAACACTGCCGGGAACGCCGCTCGATAGCCTTGACCTCATAACTCAACCCGTACATGTGGTCGATGTCTGACAGCCATGCGCCGAGGTTGCGGCTTCGGTAGTAGGTCATCGCCGCCGCGGATTCATCACGCAGGATCCATGGCGCGCGCAAGCGCTCTTCCAATACCCGTGCATGTTCCGTGGCCGGCACGCAATCCAGCGACTGCAGTTGTTCTTTCAGCGTTTCAAGGTGCACCAGCCGCTTGCCAGTGGACGCAGCCAACCGTTGCAGGCGCGCATCCATGGTGGTGTCGCCGCCGGTTTCGCCGCGCGCTTCCAGCAGTGCCAGCACCGACCACGGCTTCATCCGCACCATATCCCGCGCACGAATATTAGGCAGCAAAGTCCGCGCCATCGCGTAGCTTTCCTTGCTGATCATCGCCGACAACGGTTGCTCGGGCGGCAACCAGCGATAGCCGTCGTAATCGGGTTTCCAGGCTTCGTCGATGTCGGCCTCGTTGACGAAGGCATCGACCTCGCCCAACGCCTTTTCCAGGGTCGCGTAATCGACGCCCTGCTCTTCGGGTGTCCCGAAATGAATGGTGCCCAGCAGGTAACTCGGCCGCGCTTGCACGGATGCTGTCGCAGCGGGCGGTACCGAGGGGATCGACGCCGTCGCGCCCGGGGTCGGTGTTGCCGCGCCGGCTTGCACGGATTCGGGGACAGCGAGTTCGGCCGGCAGTGCCACCTCCGTCGGCGGGAAGATGCGGAACAAGACGCCACGTTCGGCCACGTTGCCGGCGGCACTTGCCACCCCACTGGGCGATGCCGCCGCAGGCGTGGGCTGCATGCCACCCACGGGTGTGGACTGAACCGGCGTGGTCGGGGCCGGCTGCACAGCGTCCTGGACGTCCTGCGTCTTTTCCTGGAGCGATTGCCCGTCCTGCGGGACGGCGTTGAGCTGCGCCGCAGCCGCTTCGTTCGCCGCCTGCGCGGAAATCCCGCGCGTCGCCACGGGCATCTTGGCTTGCGGATCCTGCGCGGCAGGCGCCTGTTGCACCGCAC
>JBKJOY010000141.1:0-4241 GCA_046595415.1 Thermomonas sp. | reverse complement strand
GCCGGGCTGGCCGATGCCATGCGCAAGCCGACGCTGGGCGCCGGTGCTCAGCTGCTGGGTTTGCAGATTCCGGAAACGCTGGCCGGCGACACACTCGGTGGCAGCTTCAGCGTCGCGGAATTGCTGACCTTGAACCTGAAGTACAACCCCGATTTGTGGGGCGTCGACAAGTCGAAGTGGCAGGCCGCCGTCGGCAATGCGCGCGCCAGTGAAGTGGATGCGCAGGCCGCTCGACTGACCTTGGCCGCCAATATCGCGCGGACCTATGTCGCACTGGCACAAGCGTTCGATGGGCTGGATGCGGCGAAGGCAGAAGCCATCCGCGCCGATGCGCTGATTTCGCTCAATCAGCAGCGGATCAAGGCCGGCCTGGACAACACCATCGCGCTGAACCAGAACCGCAGCACCTCGTCATCCGCGCAACAACAGGCACAGGCCGCACAGCAGCAGATCGATGCGCTGCGCAATGCACTGGCCGCACTCGCGGGCGCGGGTCCTGATCGCGGAGTACGAATCAACCGTCCCAAGCTGACATCACCCGACCTCAGCCTGCCGTCGCTGCTGCCCAGCGACCTGCTGGCAAGACGCGCCGACATCGTCGCCGCGCGCTGGCGCGTGGAAGCAGCCGCGCATGGCATCGACGCCAGCAAGGCCGCGTTCTACCCCACGATAAACCTGAGCATGATGGTCGGACTTGCGGCCGGAAACCTGGGTGACCTGTTCGGCAGCAAGGCGCTGTTGATCAATGGCGGCCCTGGCCTGACCTTGCCGATCTTCGAAGGCGGCCGACTGCGCAATCAGTTGATGGGCAGCAATGCCGATTACGACCTCGCCGTGGCCAGTTACAACCAGACACTGGTTGGCGCGATCCACGACGTCACCGACGCGGTGCAAGCGGCGCGATCGCTGGATGCGCAAATCACGACGACCCGGCAGGCGCGCGATACCGCCAGCAAGGCACACGCACTGGTCCAGCAGCGGTACCGCGCAGGGCTAGCCACGCAACTTGACGTGCTCGCCGCGCAGCGTCCATTGCTGCAACTTGATCAGCAACTGGCGGCATTGAATGCCAAGCGGCGTACTGCCGCCATCGATCTCGACCAAGCGCTCGGCGGCGGTATTGCCGTTGACGCTCCGAACACCACTGCCTCGAAGTGACCCTGACATGACCACCGAAACCACACCCAACACCTCGGCCGGCGTCGGCACGCCCCTCCCCCCGTCGCAGGCGTCGACCAAGCCCAGCAACGGCAAGCGCAAGCGCGCCTTGCTGATCCTGCTGGCCCTCGTCGTGCTCGGCGCCATCGGCTGGCTGCTGTATCACTTCATGGTCGGCCGTTGGCACGAAGACACCGACGATGCGTACGTGCAGGGCAACGTGGTCACGGTCACGCCGCAAACCGGCGGCACCGTGGTTGAAATCCATGCCGAAGACGGCATGCGCGTTGAAGCCGGACAAACACTTGTTGCCTTCGATGCCAGCGATGCCGAAGTGACCTACGCGCAAGCCGTGGCCAACCTCGCCGGCGCTGTGCGCCAGGTACGTGGTATCTATCGCGCAGTGGAGGCCGGCCAAGCCGATATCGCCGCACGCGAGGTCGCATTGTCGCAGGCGCAAGCGGACGTGAATCGTCGCGCCGGACTGGTCGCAAGCGGTGCTGTCTCCGCCGAAGAGTTGGCCCACGCCAAGGCACAACTGGCCGCTGCGCAAGCGGCATTGTCCGGTGCCCGCGAACAGACCTCGCGCAACCGGGTACTGGTCGACAACAGTGAACTCAGCAGCAATCCGCAGGTGATGGCGGCGGCGGCGCAACTGCGGGCGGCCCTGCTCAACAAGCTGCGCACCACCGTCATTGCGCCGACCTCCGGCTACATCGCCAAGCGCAACGTGCAGTTGGGCCAACGCATCGGCGCCGGCACCCCGCTGATGGCGATCATTCCGCTGGACGAAGTGTGGGTGGATGCCAACTTCAAGGAAAACCAGCTGCGCCAGCTGCGTCTTGGCCAGCCTGTGGAACTGCACTCGGAGCTTTACGGCAAGGACGTGACCTACCACGGCACGCTGGAAAGCCTGGGGTTGGGCACTGGCAGCGCGTTCTCGATCCTGCCGGCGCAGAACGCCAGCGGTAACTGGATCAAGATCGTGCAGCGCGTGCCCGTGCGCATCACGCTGGACAAGAAAGAACTGCAGGAGCACCCGCTGCGCCTCGGTTTGTCGATGAGCGTGGACGTCAATCTGCACAATGCGGGCCATGGCCTGTTGCCGGCAGCCAGTGCCAAGCAGCCGACCTTGAGCACCACCGCTTACACCAAGCAACTGAACGATGCCGATGCGGTGATCGACGGCATCATCAACGACAACCTGGGGACGCCTCGCGCCGGAACCGGCGGGAACTGAGCCCGCCATGTCCAGCACGACAGCCACTGCGCCATCGGCGCCAGCACCCGGTGCCGAAGCCAAGGCCTTTGCCCCACCAAACGTCGCTCTGACCACATTCGGGCTGGCCCTGGCCAGCTTCATGCAGGTGCTCGACACCACCATTGCCAACGTGTCGTTGCCAGCGATCTCCGGCAACCTCGGCGGCAGCGCCAATCAGGCGACGTGGGTGATCACCTCGTTCGCGGTCAGCACCGCGATTGCGCTGCCGCTAACCGGCTGGCTGGCGCGTCGGTTCGGTGAACGCAAGCTGTTCATGGTGTCTACGCTGGCATTCGTGATCGCCTCGTTCCTGTGCGGCCTGGCCAACAGCATGGGCTTGCTGGTCGCGGCTCGGGCATTGCAGGGCTTGGTCGCCGGTCCGATGTACCCGGTCACCCAGGCGTTGCTGTTATCGATCTATCCACCGGCCAAGCGTGGCCAGGCGATTGCCCTGCTGGCGATGGTCACGGTGGTCGCACCCATTGCGGGGCCAATCCTGGGCGGATGGATCACCGACAACTACAGTTGGGAATGGATCTTCTTCATCAACATCCCGCTGGGCATCTTCGCCAGCCTGGTGGTCGGCGCGCAGCTCAAGGGGCGCCCGGAAAAGGTCGAAAAACCGAAGATGGATTACATCGGCCTTGCGACCCTGGTCCTGGGCGTCGGCGCGCTGCAGATCCTGCTGGACCTGGGCAACGACGAAGATTGGTTCCACTCGCCGTTGATCGTCGTCCTTGCGATTGTTGCCGCGATTTCGCTATCCGTATTCATCATCTGGGAACTGACGGACGAGGACCCGATCGTCAACCTGCGCCTGTTCCGGCACCGCAATTTCGCAGCCGGCACGATTGCCATGGTGATGGCCTACTCCGCTTTTTTCAGCGTCAGCATCCTGGTGCCGCTGTGGTTGCAACGCAACCTGGGTTACACCGCGATCTGGGCGGGGTTCGCCACCGCGCCCATCGGGTTCCTGCCGGTGATCCTGGCACCATTGATTGGCAAATACGCAGGCAAATTCGACCTGCGCATGTTGGCAACGCTTGCTTTCGTCGTGATGGCCAGCACCAGCTTCATGCGCTCGCATTTCAACCTGGACGTGGATTTCCAGCACGTGGCGTTTGTGCAGCTGCTGCAAGGCCTCGGTGTCGCCTTGTTCTTCATGCCCGTGTTGCAGATCCTGCTATCGGATCTGGAGCCACACGAGATCTCCGCAGGCTCCGGACTGATGACGTTTGTGCGCACGCTGGGTGGTAGCTTTGCAGCTTCACTGACGATCTACGCCTGGTCGCAGCGCACCGCCGTGCATCACGCCCAACTCACCGAACACATCGGCGCAACCAATCCGGCGATGTTGGACACCCTGACCCGCTATGGCGGCGGCGACCTCCAGCGCGGCGCCTATGTGCTGGACCGGATGATTTCGCAACAGGCGTTGCAGATTGGCTTCAACGAGATCTTCCACCTGCTCGGGATCATCTTCCTGAGTGTGATCGTGTTCGTGTGGATCGCCAGGCCGCCCTTCGGCGCCAAGGCAGGGGCTCCGGCCGGTGGCGGTCATTGATCACGCTTCAATGACCCAATTTGCATCGGCGGCGTCGAGGCATCGCCGTGGACATGGCGTCACGCCTGTTCCAGTGCATCAGCCAGACGTTCTACCGCAATCACTTCGATGCCTTTCGGCGCGACTTTCGGCGCATTCGCCTTCGGCACGATCGCGCGCTTGAATCCGTGTGTCGCCGCTTCACGCAGGCGCTCTTCGCCATTGGGCACAGGGCGAATTTCACCTGACAAACCGACCTCGCCAAAAGCAATCGTTTTA
>JBKJOY010000118.1:0-2774 GCA_046595415.1 Thermomonas sp. | reverse complement strand
CTCTTGCTCATCGCCGTCCCTCCCAGGACGTGTGCTAGGCTTTCCAGCATAGCTAGCGACAGCCCGCCAACTGCGGGCGGAGACCCTTCCGTGACCGATTCCTTGTTTTCACTGGCCGGGAAAACCGCCCTGGTCAGCGGCGCCTCGCGCGGCATCGGCGAGAGCATCGCGCGCTTGCTGGCCGCCCACGGCGCGCATGTCATCTGCACCAGTCGCAAGCTGGAAGGCTGCGAGCAGGTAGCCGCCGCCATTCGCGCCGACGGCGGGTCCGCCGAGGCGATGGCCATGCATGTTGGCGACCCGGCCGCGATCGAGAACGCGTTTGCAACGCTCGAGCAAGCCGGCCGTTCGCCAGCGATCCTGGTCAACAACGCAGCGGCCAATCCCTACTTCGGGCCCATGCTCGACATGGACCTGGGCAGCTACGAGAAGACCGTGGAAGTGAACCTGCGCGGATACTTCTGGTCGACGGTACAGGCCGCCCGGCGCATGCGCGGCACCGGGGGCAGCATCGTCAACATCGCCTCGGTGAATGCGCGCCGCGCCGCGCCCGGACAGGGCGTGTATTCGATGACCAAGGCCGGTATCGTCAACATGACCGAAGGCTTTGCCAAGGAACTCGCGGTGCACGGCATCCGTGTCAACGCAGTACTGCCTGGCCTGACCGATACCAAGTTTGCTTCCGCTCTCACCGGAAACCCAAAAATCCTCGGCATGATGATGCAGATGATCCCGCTGGCGCGCGTGGCGCAGCCCGATGAAATCGCGCCCGCCGTGCTCTACCTGAGCAGCCCGGCCAGCAGTTATGTCACCGGCAGCGTGCTTGCCGTGGATGGCGGTTACCTGTCCTGATCCTTACCGGAGTTTGTCCATGTCCCAGCATCTGATCCTTGCCGTTGCACTCGCCGCGGCGATCGCCGGTACGGCAACTCCTGCCATCGCGCGGGCCGACGCCGCCGCCAAGGCGGCGCCCGCGAACCCTGCGTGGGTCGAGGCGAGCAACCGTTACAGCACGCAATTGCTTCGTGCGCAGGCCCTGTTCTTGCCCGAGGAAGCCTCCAGCGCAGGCCTGGCCGAATACGATGGGTTTGCCATCGACCTGGGCCCCGACATCGACGCCCGTTACAGCGCGGCGATGAAGACCATGCGCGCGCGATTGCAGTCACAACTGGATCTTGAAAAGGATGCGCGCGTTCGCCAGGACCTGGCGATCCTCATCAACTCCATTGATCTGGACGTCGCCGGTATCGGGCTTTCCGCGAAATACGACCTGCCCTATGTCGACGTGCCGCAGATGATGTTCGGCAACATGCAAGCCCTGCTGCAGGCGCAATTGCCTGCGAGCCGCCGCGCGAAGGCGCTCGAGCGCCTGTCGCGTTACGTTGGCCTGTTTCCCGGCAGCGAAGCGACCACGTCGCAGGCCAAGGCGCGCTTCACGGAGCAGCTGGGCAAGCCCGGCTTGCGCGGACCGGTGCGTGCGCGCGTGGAAAAATCCATTGCTGATGCACCGACCTATATCAAGGGCATCCGCGAGTTGTTTGCCGGCATGAAGATCGAAGGCGCCGGCCCGGCGCTGGACGCGATGGACAAGCAACTGACCGACTATGCGGCCTGGGTGAAATCCGCGGTGCTGCCGGTCTCGCGTGCCGATTTCCGCCTGATGCCCGAGCAATACGCGCTGCGCCTGAAGCAGGTCGGCATCGACATCGATCCGCAATTGCTGGTGCAGCGGGCGCAGGTGGAGTTCATGGAAACACGAAGCGCGATGCAGGCGTTGGCGCCGATCGTCGCCAAGGCCCAGGGCATCGAAGCGACAGATTATCGCGGCGTCATCCGCGCGATGAAGAAGAAGACGATTCCAAACGACCAGCTCGAAGCCCACTACAAGGCGATAAACACCGACCTGGAAGCGGCGATCCGTCGTGCTGGCGTGGTCGACGTACCCAACCGGTCGATGATCATGCGCCTGGCTTCAGATGCCGAGTCCGCCGCGAACCCGGCGCCGCATATGCGACCGCCGCCGCTGATTGGCAACACCGGCGAGCAGGGACAATTCGTGCTTCCCGTTGGAAATCCGTCGGCCGGTGTCAAGGGCGAGGCGTATGACGACTTCAACTTCGCCGCCGCCGCCTGGACGCTGAGTGCGCACGAGGGTCGCCCCGGGCATGAGTTGCAATTCAGCGCGATGATCGAGCGCGGCGTATCGCAGGCGCGCATGCTGTACGCCTTCAACAGCGTCAACGTGGAAGGCTGGGCCCTGTATGCCGAAGCCGAAATGGTGCCGTCGGAGCCCGTGGAAGGGCAGATGATCGCATTGCAGTTCCGGCTGCTGCGCGCTGCGCGGGCGATGCTCGACCCGATGTTGAACCTCGGCCTGATCAACCGCGAGGACGCAGGTCGCGTGCTCAGCGATGAAGTGATGTTATCGCCGGCGATGGCGCGCCAGGAGCTAGATCGCTACACCATCAATGCCCCGGGCCAGGCCGGCAGTTACTTCTACGGTTATTCGCGAATCCTGCAGTTGCGCGCGGAAACCGAAGTCGCGCTGGGCGCGAAGTTCGATCGCCTGGCTTTCAATAACTTCCTGCTCGACCAGGGGTTGTTGCCGCCCGACCTGTTGGCCAAGGCGGTGCGCGAGGAGTTCGTGCCGTTGCGCAGGGGCGGCAAGTAATCGCGACCGAGGTCGCTCCCACATTATTTCAGGGTGCGCTCGAACAGCTGGTAGATGCGGCGGTATTCGTCGTACCAGCTTTCGGGCTGCACGAAGCTGTGCC
>JBKJOY010000037.1:0-4068 GCA_046595415.1 Thermomonas sp. | reverse complement strand
TTGCCGGTTTTCGGCCTGCACCAGCTGGCTGATGCTTTGCTCGCCGTCGGCCAGCCACTGCTCGATCCAGGTCAACGGCAGCGCGAGCGCCGAGCTGTGTCCCTGCAGCCGGCGGGTGACTTCTGCAACGAACGCGCTGCTGCGCGGCGGTTGCGAGCGTGCCATGTCGGCGACCACCAGCACCACGTTCTTGGCGTCGGATTCGGCGACTTCGATCAATCGGTCCGCCCACACATCGGCCTGGTTGCGGTCGATGCGGTCGTTGGTCACCTGCGAACCGATGCGGCGCAGGTTTTCGATCAGTGCCAACCGCAACATGATCGGAATCGCCCACAATTCGCCGAGGTTGAGCGGCGTCACTGATTGGTAAGCTGCGATGAAGCCGCTCAAGCTGTCCAGGTCGACCCGGCCATCTCCGTGCGAGATCGCGTTGAGCGCGATGTCGTAGACGCGTGGCAGCTTGTCGGAAGGACCGCGATCGAGTCGCGGCAATTCGCGGCTGTAGCCTTTCGGCAAGTGGCGACGCGCGATCCGGATCTGCTCTTCGATCAGGTACAGGTTGTCGAGCAGCCAATCACCAGCAGGGGTCAGCCGGCGGTTCGCCTGCACGGCATCGCTGAGCAGCTTGCTCGCGCGCTCGATCACGGCTTCGTTATCGCTCAGGCGTTCAAGCAACAAGTCGCCGGGCTGATGATTGCTGAGACGGTGGGACTTCGCGAGCGCGATGCCATGGCGTTCCATCTGTGCCGCACTGAACAGTTGTGCACGCAATGGCGATTCGTTCGTGTCATAACGGTGCGACTGCCGGCGTCCCAGCAAGCGTTGCAGGCGGACTTCGGTTCTTGCAAGTACCCGGCGTATCGACTTCATTCGCCAGCCCTACCGGTGCCCAACTCGATCACGACGCGATGCTCATGGCCGTCGTCCTGCAGCGGAATCAAGCAGGGCTCGATCGGGATGTCGACGCCATCGAGTGTCGCCTTGGCGATGCCGCGTTGTCCGGGCTGCCCGGGGTGCGGACTATCGACCTCGATCAGGTAACGGCTGGAACCGTGGCGATACGCAATGGAAAAGCACGGCCAATCACTGGGGATACACGGTGCCATGCGCAGCTGTGCGCCCTGGAGGTTGAAACCGAGGATGGCTTCCAGCCCGGCCCGATACAGCCATGCACCGGATCCCGTGTACCAGGTCCAACCACCGCGACCGACGTGCGGGGCGACCGAATACACATCGGCGGGGCTGACGTAGGGCTCCACCTTGTAACGATCCACCGCCTCGCGCGTGCAGGAATGATGGATCGGGTTGATCAACGAAAACAACTCGCCGGCGCGATCACCCTCGCCTAGTTTTGCGAACGCAAAGATCGACCAAAGTGCGCCATGCGTGTACTGGCCACCGTTTTCGCGGATCCCCGGCGGATACGCCTTGATGTAACCCGGGTCGTGTTGGGTCTTGTCGAATGGCGGTGTGAACAGCAAGGCCACGTTGTCGTCGCGACGGATCAGCAGGTCATCCACCGCGTCCATTGCAGCCCTCGCGTGTTCGGGATCGCCACCACCGGCAATCACGCTCCAGGATTGCGCAATCGCATCGATGCGGCACTCGCTGCTGGCATGCGAACCCAGAGGCGTGCCGTCATCGTAATATCCGCGCAGGTACCACTTCCCGTCCCATCCAGCGCTATCGAGCGCCGCGCGCACCTTCGCCGCACAGGCCTGCCAACGTTGCACCCGCGCATCGTCACCTTGCGCGAGCGCGTGCGGCAGGAAGGCATCGATCGTGGCGACCAGGAACCAGCCGAGCCAGGTGCTCTCGCCCTTGCCCTGCTCACCAACCCGATTCATGCCGTCGTTCCAATCGCCGGTGCCGAACAGCGGCAGGCCGTGCGCACCGAGGCTGAGGCTGATGTCGATGGCAAGCGCGCAGTGCTCGTACAGGCTGGCATCGGTCGCGGCCATCGATGGCTTGAAGAACGCATCGCCTTGACCGGGCTTGAGTACCTCGCCGGCGAGGAATGGCTGGCGGGTACTGAGTACGTCGATGTCGGCCGTGACTCCGATGTAATGCGCGGCTACGTACGGCAGCCACAGCCGGTCATCGGTCATCCGCGTGCGCACGCCCTCCCCGCCCGGCGGCAGCCACCAATGTTGCACATCACCCTCGACGAACTGCCGACCGGCTGCGCGCAGCAATTGTTTGCGGGCCTCGCCGGGACGTGCGACGCAGACCGCCATCACGTCCTGCAGCTGATCGCGAAATCCGTAGGCACCACTGGCCTGGTAACAGGCAGTGCGTGCCCACACCCGGCAGCCGAGCGCCTGGTATAGCAGCCAGCGATTGAGCAGCAGGTCCATCGCGCGATCGGGTGTTTTCACCTGAACAGTGTCGAGGATGTCATCCCAGACATCGGTCGCTGATTTCAAGACCTCATCCAGGTTCGCATCGCGGTAGCGACTGACCAGTGCGCGCGCAGCATCGGCATCGTCGGCATCACCCAGCAACAAGACAATCTCGTCCTCGCCATCAATGCCGAGTTCAACCTGCAGCTGCAACGCACCACAAGGATCAAGGCCCGCGCCGGTTCTACCTGACAGCGGCGTGCCATCGCGCAGTGCGGCTGGTGCGTCCAGCGCGCCGTGGTGGCCTACGAATTCGGCACGATCACCGCTGTGCGACGTCTGCCGTCCGAGCAGATCCATGAAGGCGACCCGCTCGCCAAATCCCGGACGCCAAGCGTTGCTTGCAAACAGCGCGCTTGTGGCGGGATCCAGCGTGGTCACGATGTAGGGCGACGATTGCTCACCGTTGGCGGCCAAGGCCCATTGCACGAATGCGGTCACCGACAGCTTGCGTGTTCGCCCGGAACGGTTGTGCAGGCGCAGCCGCGCGATCTTGAGGCCGTCGGCGGCCGGCACGTATTGCAACAAGTCCAGTTCGATGCCTTGGGCGTGGTGTTGGAAGCGGCTATAACCTTGGCCGTGTCGCGCCACATGCGTGCCCGCGTCGTCGCCCGGTGTGACGCTGCTTGCGGTTGCTGTCCACACCATGCCGTCGTCCTCATCACGGACATACAGCACGTCTTGCGGTGGATCACGGACGGGATCGTTGGCCCACGGGGTTAGCGGATTCTGCTGGCTGTTGAGTGACCATGCGTAGCCACCACCCGCTTCGGTGGTGGTGAATCCAAATTCCGGGTTTGCGACGACATTGAGCCAAGGCATCGGTGGCCGATGACCGTCCTGGATGATCGTGACGTACTCGCGGCCATTCTTGTCGAAGCCGCCGTAGCCATTGAAGTATTCGAGTTCTGCGCCTGTGAAAATTGATTCGCCTGTCGGATGCACATTTGATTCGACTGTCATTCGTTTCGGCAGTGGTCTCCGAGATGCAGTGGCAAAGCTGGTGTCTGACGCCGCCAACGCGTCGACCTGTTCGGCCAGCGTGCCGTTGCTGGCATCCAACACGATTCTTGCAACGGTCGACAAACCCGACACCAATTCCTCGGCGGCCTGATCACCGCGAAGCGCAAACACATGAGGCGTGGCCTCCGCTTTCGCGTGCTGTTGCAGATAGTCGGCGATGCGCACCTTGAGTTCGCCATCAAGCTTGGCTGCTGCGGCGCCACTCGCCGCGTTGAGCAGCACCAAATCTGCATCCAGGCATTTTCCTGACCAGAATGCGTGCGCGCGCAGCAGGTCGTCGACCACGGCCAGACCTGCATCGTCCTGGATCCGTAACAGCACGATGGGAAAGTCACCTGAAATCCCGCCTGCCCAGAGGGTGGGCGCGCCGCCGCGCCCGCGTTCGATCGATTCCGGGGCCGCTCGCAACGACGCATCGGTATAGAACAATGCAGTTGCCAGACGTTGGAAGCGGGCTGCTTGCTCCGCATCGACACCTATTTGGGTGAACGCATCCTGAGCTTGCTGCGACGCCCCTTCCCTGACCGCGCAAGAATCCTGTTGATCCCGATAGTGCTGCACGAGAGCCAACGCGTCCTCGCGCGAATCCGCTGCGACCGTCCACCACTGCAGATGCACGCTTGCACCAACAGCAACATGCACA
>JBKJOY010000297.1:0-2737 GCA_046595415.1 Thermomonas sp. | reverse complement strand
GTCAGGGGCTTTCTGCCGGCGGCATCGCTCGCTGCAGTAGCGCACGGTCTCCCAGCTTCGCTCCCATTTCTTGTGCCAACGCCCATTCGCATGGCGCAAGAAATGGGAGCGAAGCTGGGAGACCGTGCGCTACTGCAGCGAGCGATGCCGCCGGCAGAAAGCCCCTGACATGCCGTGCCCGATGAAGGACTGAACACACAACAGTGACGCACCACCGCTTGGCGTGGACGTACTACTCTGGCCTCTCTTCTTGTTGGTGCTGCGCCGTTTTTCCGTAAAGACCCGTGTCCATTCGACGCGATGCGATCTCGCTGACTTATGTTCCGGCCACTGACCGGTTTGTGGGTTGCTTCGCATCGATCATGGTCATGTCGGCCCGGGCCAGCGTCGCTGCCAGCGACTCATCGCCGTCACGAATCGCTGATCCCATCGTGAAACGACATGGAAGCGTGGGCATGTCGCGTTTGAGGCGATCCACCAAGTCGTCCACGATGTCCGGCTCGGTGCCGCTGAGCAAAATGACGAATTCGTCGCCGCCAAGGCGAACCACGATGTCCGTCGAACGGCAGTGCTCCTTGAGATAGCGCGCGACCTGGACCAGGATCCTGTCGCCCTCCTCATGACCCAGGCGGTCGTTGACTGCCTTGAAGCCATCCAGGTCGACGGCGACGACCGCCCAACTCAATGCGTTGCGGTGCTTTTCTTCGAACGGTCCCAATTGCCGGCGGTTGTAGCAGCCGGTCAGTTCGTCGTGCAGGTTTTGCGCACTGAGATCCTCGATCTGCTGGATCTGCTCAGTGACGTCCACGGCATTGACGACCACGAATGCCTGCGTGTCTGGCGGCGTCACGTAGGTGCTGGTTGCACGCCAGTGGTGCTGCTGGCGATCCTCATCAAGCAGGACCAACGTACCCTCGAACTCGCCCCGCGATGTCACTTGCTCCAGGTAACGGACGATGCCCTGCGTGTGCGTGGCAGGCAGGAAGCTTTGCAGGAGCCGGCCCACCATCTGCTCCGGATCCAATCCAAGCGTGCCTGCCGCAGCAGGATTGATCGCGATGATCTTGCCAGTCTCATCGTGCAGGAAGATGCAGCCCTTGCTCAGGTTCAGCAGGCTTGAAGCACGTGATTCGCTGTCGTTCAGCGCCTGGAAGGCTGACCTGAGCCGCGCGTGGCCACGGCGCAGTTGACCGTAGAGCAGGGCAATCACCAGCAGGGTCGACACTGCTGCAATCGCCAGCCAAAACACAAGTTGGTTGTGGCGCGCAAGTTCGATCGCCTCCTGCTTTGCAATTGCCTGGTCCCGCTGCAGACTAGCGAGGTCCTTTTCCTGTTGTACGTACGCCAGGCGAGCATCCAGGTCATCGGCAGCCACTGCACGATCGCTGCGTTCGATCCCTTGGCTGAGAGCCAGGAATCGAGCCAGCAGAAGGTCGGCATCGGACTTGGGTGACGCCGCTGACGACTGGATCAGCGCCTGGCTTCGCAACACCCGCAGCTCATCGCGGTCAAGGCGCAACGCCTTGAACGACTCACGGGCGAGTTGGTACTCGCTCCTCGCCATCCGCGTGTCATTCGCATCCAGGGCGGCATTGCCGAGAACTTCATGCGCCAACCCGTCCAACTGCGAATTGCTCAGTCGCTTTGCGGACTCGAGCATGTAGGCCGCACTGGTGCGTTGTAACGGGACGTTTTGGTTAACGTGGGCGAGACGCGCCGTTTCCAGCGCAATTTCACCCGACAGCTTCGGGTCCCCGAGCGTCTCGACGATAATGCGCGCGCGCTCGAGCGACTGCACGGCTGCCGCGATGTCTCCCAATTGCGCCTCTGCTCGCGCCCTGTTGCGAAGCAGGCGCCCCTGCATGGCGTGATCCCGAACCAATCCCAGATCCTGCAGGCCACGGTTGGCATATTCGACGGAGCGCGCAAGCTTGCCAAGTGCATAGCTCATGGACGAATAGGCAAGGTTGATGTCCGCCGACAACTCGGGCAGCGGGTTGGTCTTCAGCAACACCTCTGCCTCTGACAGCTGCCGTGTCCCGCGAGCGTAATCCTTCAGCGCGATATTGGCTCGGCTCGCCGCGATGATTCCTCGAACGCCTACGATGGGATCGCCAGCAGTCTTTGCCTCTGCCGCCGCGTGTGCGCCGGCATCCCGTTGACACTGCCAATTTGCGATGACGCGACAGGCATTCGCCTGGGCCAGATAGAGCAGAGCACGTTTCCTGGGGGATCCCTGGGCGCTTGCCAGTGCGTCCGGGATGTCTTTCAGCACACTCTCCGGCTCGGTGAGCGCTCGAATTTCGAGCGGGTCCCTGGGCAGCCCGTCAGCCGGCACGGACGCAATGGTCTGGGCCGGGCACGCGCTGGCGAACAGGAGCATTAGGGCGAAGATCGCCTGGCCAGGCCAGCCAAATTTCAAGCAGGATCCGGGAGCGCGCTTCGTCATGGGGCGAAGCGTACGCCATTGATGACGCGGAACGGCGCATGACGCAGTGCGGGCTCGCGAAAAAAAGCGGGGAAAAGGGGCGGTAGTCGACTTTTTCGCTGGGCAGGTTCAGCGCTCGATATACCTCAAGGAATCGACTCTCAGCCCGGTTCTGAATTCCCCACCACTTGACCGATGTCGTCCTTGACGGATTGCGTGTTGGCCTCGGTCGGGGTCGGTCGCTGTTTGTCAGATTGCACCTCGGCGGCAATCGCGGGCAACGCTTCCGCTGGAATCAGTCCCAAGCCG
>JBKJOY010000258.1:0-6943 GCA_046595415.1 Thermomonas sp. | reverse complement strand
TGCAGCGGCCAGCGGATACGCAGCAGCGGCCGCTGCACCTGCTGCGCGGGATGCTCGGCATCATCATGATGGGCAGTTTTGTCTATGCGTTGAAACGGCTACCACTATCGACCGCGTATTCGATCTTTTTCGTGGCGCCACTGCTGATCACCGCGTTGTCGGTGCCGATGCTTGGGGAAAAAGTGGGTCCGCGACGCTGGACGGCGATTGGCATCGGCCTGATTGGCGTGTTGACGGTCCTGCGCCCGAGCGGAGAGGGCGTGTTCACCTGGGCTGGCTTGGCGGTGCTGGTCGCGGCACTCGCCTATGCAATATCCGCCATCACCGTACGGGTGTTGGCGCGTACCGATTCCAACCAGGCGATGGTGGTTTGGCTGTTGCTGATGATGGCGGTCGGGTCCGGCCTCTTGGCGTGGCCGCAATGGCTACCGGTGCGTGTGCAGGACGCCTGGATCATCGGAGTGATCGGCGTGGCCGGATCGCTCGGCCAATACACCATCACCGAGGCGTTCCGCCGCGGCGAGGCCTCGCTGGTCGCACCGCTGGAATACACCGCCCTGGTCTGGGGCGTGGCGCTGGACCTCGCGTTGTGGGGTGTCTTGCCGGATGCGGTGACGTGGCTAGGCGCCGCCATCATCATCTGCAGTGGCCTGTACCTGCTGCGCCGTGAACGCGTGCACGCAGAGGCCGAGCATCCCTGATGCCGTTGTTGCTGCTGCTACCGCTCACGGTGCTTGCCCTCTTGCTGCTGTGGCTGTTGCTGCTACCGGTTGGGTTGGCGCTGCGGTACCGGCGCGGTCGTGCCCGACAGCGCGCGTTCGGTTGGGTGGTGTCGTCCAATGCCTGGCTGCTGCTGGCCTCTGCGGTGGCGTTCCTGGCCAGTGCCTGGATCAGCGGCGTCTGGATCCCGCACGCATTGAAGTGGGCAGCGGTGGGATTGCTGGCCGGGCTCCCGCTTGGCGTGCTGGGATTCTGCCGAACCCGTTTCGAAACGTCGGCCACGCTGTTTCATTACACCCCCGACCGCTGGCTGGCGCTGGTGTTGACTGGCGTAGTGGCCCTGCGGATCGGCTTGGGCACTTGGCAGGGCGTGGCGCGGTTGCGGGGTACCGGGTCCGCGGACTGGTCCCTGGATGCGGGCAGCGTGTTCGCAGTGGGCGGCCTGCTGTTGGGCTATCACGTGGTCTATGCCTGGGGTCTGCGCCGTCGCTGGCGGGCGTGGAGGTCCGCGCCGCCTGCTGCGAATGGCCAGCTCAGGCAATAGCGTTGGCGAAGCTTGCAGATCGGTTATCAGAGCATCTGCACCCTCATTTTAGAATTGACCCGGATGAAATCTGAAATGCCAGCCAGATTTGTTCCAGCGGGCCGGATGTGGCAACAATACGGGTCTTTCCGCACCCCCCGGAGTCCGGCATGGCCGACCTGAAGGAAGCACGCGTTCCCGACATTGGCGGCCACGACGACGTGCCTGTGATCGAGTTGCTGGTCTCGGTCGGCGACACCGTGGCCAAGGACCAGGGTTTGGTCACGCTGGAATCGGACAAGGCGACGATGGAAGTGCCGGCGCCGTTTGCTGGCGTGGTGCGGGAGCTCAAGGTCAAGCTGGGCGATAACCTGTCCGAAGGCGGGCTGGTCGCGATGATCGAGCCCACTGACGCGGCGCCAGAAGCGGCAAAAGCGCCTGTCGCCGAAGCGCCAGCGGAGCCGGCCCCGAAACAGGAAGAGCCGCAGGAACCCAAGGAAGCACCGGCGCCGGCGCCAGTAGCACCCGCCAAGCCATCGCCCGCCGACACTGCAGCGCCGATGGGCGCCGGCCTGCCGCCGGTGCGTTTCGAGGCAGATGCCGTTTTGCCTGACAAGGTGCCGTATGCCAGTCCTGCGGTGCGCCTGTTTGCGCGCGAACTGGGCGTCGATTTGACCCAGGTCAGCGGCAGTGAACGTGGCGGCCGGATCAGCAAGGAGGACCTGCAGACATTCATCAAGGGCGTGATGTCCGGCGGCGGCCCGGTGGCTGTGGCGCGCACCGGCGGAAGCGGCGGCGGTCTGGACCTGATCCCGTGGCCCAAGGTCGACTTCGCCAAATTCGGTGAGATCGAAGGCAAGCCGCTGTCGCGCATCCAGAAACTTTCCGGCGCCAACCTCGCGCGCAACTGGGCCATGATCCCGCACGTTACCCAGTTCGACGATGCCGACATCACCGATCTGGAAGACCTTCGGGTGGCGTTGAACGACGAGAACGCCAAGGCGATTGCCGCGGGCAAGACCGGCAAGGTGACGATGCTCGCCTTCATGATCAAGGCGTGCGTGGCCGCGCTGCAGAAATACCCGAACTTCAATGCCTCGCTGGATGGCGAGCAGCTGGTGCTGAAGAAGTACTTCCATATTGGCTTCGCCGCCGATACCCCGAACGGGCTGGTGGTACCAGTGCTGCGCGACGCCGACCAGAAGGGCGTGATGCAGATCGCCCGCGAGATGGGCGAACTCGCCGGCTTGGCCCGTGACGGCAAACTCAAGCCCGACCAGATGCAGGGTGGCTGCTTCACGATCAGCTCCTTGGGCGGGATCGGCGGTACGGCGTTCACCCCGATCATCAATGCGCCGGAAGTCGCGATCCTGGGCGTTTCCAAGTCATCGATGAAGCCGGTCTGGAACGGCCAGAAATTCAAGCCACGCAATATCGTGCCGCTGTCGCTCAGTTACGACCACCGCGTCATCGATGGCGCCGCTGCGGCGCGCTTCACCGCTTACCTCGCACAACTGCTGGGCGACATGCGCCGGGCAATGCTGTAGCAGTGCCTACCTCTCCGGAAATCGGCCACAAACTGGAAAAAGCCGGCGACGCCGTGCGCGACGTCGCCAATGACTCGGCACGTGCCGGTTGGAACGGACTGCAGCCACTGCTGGAGTTCAGGCTGCTGCACGTCTCCGGTATCAGCATCACGGTGGGTGGGTTGCTATTCGCCGTGCTTGGGGCATTTGCGGTATGGCTGATGTCACGTCTGGTGCGCCGCGCATTGCTGCGCTATGCGCAGCGCTATCCCGGCGTGAACCAGGCCGCCCTGTATTCCATTGCACGGGTCGTGAACTATGTGCTGGTGGTGTTGGGTGCGTTGTGGGCGATGGACGCGATCGGCATTCCACTGGGCAAGCTGAGCCTGTTCGCCGGTGCGCTGGGTGTGGGCCTGGGCTTCGGCATGCAATCGGTGTTCAGCAATTTCATCTCCGGGCTGATCCTGCTGTTCGACCGTTCCCTCAAGATCGGCGATTTCGTCGAGCTGGCCAGCGGCGCACGCGGAGAAGTCAAGGACATCAAGATCCGCGCCACGCGCATCGGCACCAACGACAATATCGATGTGCTGGTGCCGAACTCCGAGTTCATCAACGGCCACGTCATCAACTGGACGCATGGCGATGGCTCGCGGCGGTTGCGCATACCTTTCGGCGTGGCCTACGGCACCGACAAGGAAGTGGTGCGCGCTGCGGCGCTGGAGGCAGCCGCCGAATTGCGGTTCACCCTGACCGGCAACGAGCAGCGCAAGCCGCAGGTATGGCTGGTTGCGTTCGGGGAGTCGTCGCTGAATTTCGAACTGGTGGTGTGGCTCACCGCCTCGGCCACCAAGCGCCCTGGCGCCGTGCAGGCCGCCTACAACTGGGCATTGCATACTGCGCTGGAGAAGCACGGCATCGAGATTCCGTTCCCGCAGCGCGACCTGCATGTACGGAGCCTGTTCGGGCGGGCGGGCGACGAAGGTCGCGAACTGTTGCGCGATGTGTCCAGCGCCGATGCGGACGTATTTGCACGCACGCCTGGAACCCATGTGCGCGCGCCTGCGGCCCAGCAAAGTGGCGAAAACGATGCCTTGCAAGATTTGCAGCAACAGGCTCGAGAGGATAGACAGACGCCCCCTCCGCCGGATAGCGCGCCGGCATGAACTACTTCCCCCATTCTCCTGAGCACCCCTGATGTCGAACACGCACGACCACAAACCCCGATTGCTGATCCGTCCGTTGGAACAGTCCGATTTTGCTGCAGTCGCCGCACTCTCGGTGCGCGTGTACGGCGCCGGCTACAGCCAGGACATGCTGCGCGGCCAGCTGGGCAACTTCCCAGAGGGACAGTTCGTGGCCGAGTGCGACGGCAAGATCGTTGGTCATTGCGCCACGTTCCGCATCGATGAAGCCACCGCGATGGCGCCGCATAGCTGGCGCGAAATCACCGCGGGCGGCTATGCCGCTCGCCACGATCCGTTGGGCAAGTGGCTGTACGGGATGGAAGTCTGCGTGGATCCGGAATATCGCGGCATGCGCATCGGCCGCCGCCTGTATGACCAACGCAAGAAGCTGTGCCACGCGCTGGAGCTCAAGGGCATCGTGTTCGTCGGCCGCCTGCCGGGACTCAAGCGCAAGTTGCGCCAACACGGCAGCGCCGAGGCCTATGTGGAGGCGGTGCAGTCCGCGCGCGTGCGCGACGCCACGTTGAGCTTCCAGTTGCGCAACGGATTCGAGGCCCACGGCGTGATGCCGGATTACCTGCCCAGTGACGTCGATTCAATGGGCTACGGCGTGCGCCTGATCTGGCGCAATCCGAAACGTGCGGAAAATCCCGTCGTGCGGCTCAACCAGAAGCGCGGGACGCTGCCGGACAGCGTGCGCGTGGCCACGGTCCAGTATCAACAGCGGCGCATCGCCGACTTCGCCGCGTTTGCCCAGCAGGTCGAATACTTCGTCGACATCGCCGCCGACTACCGCAGTGATTTCGTGGTGTTCCCGGAGCTGTTCACCCTGCAATTGTTGTCGGTTGCCAATGAGCCGCTGTCGCCGGCCGATTCCCTGCGGACGCTGACCCAGTACACCGAACAGCTGCGCGAACTGCTCAAGCGGCTGGCGGTGCAATACAACATCAACATCATCGGCGGCTCGCATCCGACGTACGTCGAGGATGGCGACATCCACAATGTCTGCTATGTCGCCTTGCGCGACGGCTCGCTGCACACGCAGGAAAAGCTGCATCCCACGCCGAACGAGCGCCACTGGTGGAAGATCACCGGTGGCGAGCGCGCCGCTGCGATCCTCACCGATTGCGGACCGATCGGGGTGATGATCTGTTACGACTCGGAGTTTCCCGAACTGGCCCGGCATTTGGTGGACCAGGGCGCGCTGCTGCTGTTCGTGCCTTTCTGCACCGACGTGCGCCAGGGTTACCTGCGCGTGCGCTATTGCTGCCAGGCGCGCGCGGTCGAGAACCAGTGCTACGTGGTGACGTCGGGCAATGTCGGCAATCTGCCGGGCGTGACCAATTTCGACATCCAGTACGCACAGAGCGGCATTTTCACGCCGGTCGATTTCCCGTTCCCGCCGGACGGCATCGCCGCCATCTGCACCGAAAACACCGAACAAGTGGCGTTCGCCGACCTGCGGCTGGACGCACTGGTGGAATTCCGCTCCAACGGCACCGTGCTCAACCTCAAGGACCGCCGCCACGACCTCTACCAGACCACCTGGGCTGTGGTCGACAACAAGAACTGACCGGGAGCTGACATGGCTGATGCAATTGAAGTGCGCGTCCCCGATATCGGTGGTCACGGCGATGTGCCGGTGATCGAACTGTTGGTGGCGGTCGGCGATACCGTCACCAAGGACCAGGGCCTGGTCACGCTGGAATCCGACAAGGCGACGATGGAAGTGCCATCGCCTGCGGCGGGTGTGATCACTGCGCTCAAGGTCAAGCTGGGCGACACCGTATCGGAAGGCGCGGTGATCGCGATGCTGGAAACAGCAGACGCAGCGACCAGTGCAACCGCTCCCGTACCTGCGGCGACACCGGCCGCGGTGACGGCAGCCACGGCAAGCCAGCCTGCAACGGTCGAAAAAGCCGCAGCTGCAGCACCCGCAGCGCAAGCCGCTGGCGCTTCGGGCCGGCAGGCCGACATCACCTGCGCGATGGTCGTGCTGGGCGCCGGTCCCGGCGGGTACACCGCCGCCTTCCGCGCCGCCGACCTTGATCTCGACACGGTGTTGATCGAACGCTACGCCTCGCTTGGCGGTGTCTGCCTCAATGTCGGTTGCATCCCGTCGAAGGCATTGCTGCATGCGGCGGAGGTGATCGATTCGGCCGCGCATGCCAGCGAATACGGCGTGGATTTCGGCGCGCCCAAGATCAGCCTGGACAAGCTGCGCAGCTACAAGGAAAAAGTGGTCGGTCAATTGACCAAAGGCCTGTCGGGCATGGCCAAGCAGCGCAAGGTGCGGGTGGTGCAGGGCACTGCGGCGTTCGTCTCTGCGAATGAACTGGAAATCACCAGCGCTGACGGCAAGGTGCAGTTGCTGCAGTTCGCCAACTGCGTCATCGCCGCTGGCTCGCAGCCGGTGAAATTGCCCGGCTTCCCGTGGGACGACCCGCGCATCATGGATTCCACCGACGCACTCGAGTTGGCCGAGGTGCCGAAGAAGCTCCTCGTCGTCGGCGGAGGCATCATCGGGCTGGAAATGGCCACGGTGTATCGCGCGCTGGGCAGTGAAGTGACGGTGGTTGAATTCATGTCGCAACTGATGCCGGGCGCCGACCTCGATCTGGTCAAGCCACTGGCCGACCGTTTGAAGAAGCAGGGCGTAGCCGTGCATCTGAAGACCAAGGTCGTCGAGGCCAAGGCACAAAAGAACGGCATCACCTGCACGTTCGAGGGCGAGAGTATTCCCGACGGGAAGCTGTTCGATCGCGTGCTGGTGGCGGTCGGTCGCAGTGCCAACGGCGGCAAGCTGGGTGCCGACAAGGCCGGCGTGCACGTCAGCGAGCGCGGCTTGATCCCGGTCGATGCGCAGATGCGCACCAACGTGCCGCACATCTTCGCGATCGGCGATCTGGTCGGTCAGCCCATGCTGGCGCACAAAGCCACGCACGAAGGCAAGCTGGCTGCTGAAGTCGCGGCCGGCGAACAGAAAGAGT
>JBKJOY010000067.1:0-3828 GCA_046595415.1 Thermomonas sp. | reverse complement strand
GTTCGGTTACGGGGTGACGTTCAACCAGCAGTTCGGCCCCAGCAGCGTGACCTTGAACCGGGTCATCGGATCGGGCTACGGCGGGCCAACGCCGTCCAGCATCAATGGCACGCTGACGTCGAACGGCAACGTGTTCATCATCAATCCGTCAGGCATCACCTTCGGCGGCAGCGCGCAGGTCAACGTCGGGGGACTGGTCGCCTCCACGCTTGCCATCTCCAATGCTGACTTCCTTAACGGCGTCTCGACCGGCCAATATCGCTTCACTGCCTCCGGACCGACCGCAGGGGCGATCCGCAACGATGGCCAGCTGACCGCCGCGAGCGGCGGGACGATCGGATTGATCGGTTCGCAGATCAACAACGCCGGCACGATCTCCGCGACCAATGGCAGCGTGGTGTTCGGCGCCACCAGCCAGGTGACCCTGGATTACTTCGGCGACGGCCTGACCCAGGTCACCGTATCCGGCAACGGGCTCGGCGTTTCCAACTGCTCGCTCAACTGCAATGGCGGCATCACCAGCAGTGGCAACGTGTTCGCGCAAGGTGGCCACATCGAGATGCGCAGCAACACCATGGACGGCGCGGCGCCTGCCGCTGGCTTGTTTGTGGACCCAGCGAATGGTGGGCGGATCTGGATTGGCGGCAATGTGGGGGCACAGACCTCAGGCACTCGTCGGGGCTCGGTCATCATCGATGCCGGCATGGGCAACATCGACCTGGGCGGCGTGCAAGGCAGGACGGGCCACGTCAGCGCCTTTGGCGCCAATGCCGGTGAGAATGCAGGCACGATCGAGTTGCGCGGGAGCCAGTTGTTTACCCATTTGTGCTTTGGAAACGCCAGCCAGCTGTGCGTCGCAAACAACCGGCTGGGGCTGGTCAATGCCTCTGCCTTCGGCACCGGCGGCTCAGCCGGTGAAATCCACATCGATGTCAATCACCTCTATCACGGCGGCGTACTTCAGGCTGCAGCGAACGATGGGTCGGGCGGGTTGATCGATATCAACGCTACTAACGCCGACATCTACAACCGCATCTGGGCCTACGGCAACAACGGTGCTGGTGGCACCATCAACATCAACGCCAACAACGTGCTGCTGTTCCGTGGCAGGCAGCCATTCTTGGGCGGACCAGGCATTGCCAGCTGGAGCGCTTCGCTGCTGGCCTACGGCACCACCACTGGCGGCACGGTGAACATCGACACGGGCAGCCTGGTCGTGACCGACCTCAAGAATGTCGTCCCGCAATTCCCCGACGTGGTGCCGGTGATCAACGTCACCGGGCAGCTTGGCGGTAATGGCGGCGCGATCAACATCCGTGCCGCTTCCGCCACGATCGGCGACACCGTGTTCGCCGATGCTTCGGGTGAAGGGGCGGGCGGCAGCATCAACATCGCGGTAGACACCTTGCTGCTGGATGGCGGCTTGGTGTCTACGGGCAGTACTGGCGGCGGCAGCGTGACCACCACGACCACCGGTTCGTTGTTCGTGGGTTCCAATGCCTACGTCAAGGCAGGTAGTTGGCTCGTACACGCGCCGTCAGTGCAGGTTGTGCCCACCTCCGGAGCGGTACCGGGCGCTGAGGCGGTGCTGACTGATAAAGCACTCAGCTCGTCCCTCGATGCCGGCACCCGCGTTCAGCTATTTGCCGATTCCGCTTTGCGAGCGGGTGCGAGCGGCATCCTCGGCATCGGCGATGGCGTCAACATCGCGCATGCCACGAGTGGCGCTGCCGCCCTCGACCTGCGAGCGACCGCAGGAATCTACGGCAACAATTTCAGGATCGCATCCACCGGTGGCCCCTTCGGACTGTCGTTCACAGCCAATGCCAGCGGCGCCAGCCCTGGCAGCGGCAATGTGTCGTTCTCTGGAGGCACCCTTGACAGCAATGGCGGCGATATCACCATCTCCGGATCTGATACATCCAACCCGGGCGTTTCGATTTACGGCAGCCGAATCGCAAGCCAAGGCGGCAATATCGCCATCAGGGGCCAAAGCACGTCCGATCGTGGCGTGGTCCTGTCGAATGCAAGCAGCATCGCCAGTGGCGGTGGCCGCATCAACATCGCGGGCGTCGGCGGTGCGGGAGCAGGCTTGGTTGTCGACGCCGGTTCCAGTATCAGTGCAGGCAATGGAGTGGTGGCGCTGAGTGCCGGCAACAACGGCAACAGCGATGCCATCGTTCTGCAAGGCAACATCACCAGCAGCAAGGCGGTCAACTTGCGCCCGGTCGATGTGACCAGCGCGATCTTGCTGGGTTCCGGTAATGGGTTCTCGCTCACCAATGCTGAACTGGCAAGGATCGATTCGCCCCTGCTGGTCATTGGCAGCGCGCAACACGCCGGCGCGATTCGGGTGCTGGAAGCGATTGCGCGGAACGGAGATTTGACCTTGCAAAACCAGGGCGGCACTGGCGGTATCAATCTGCAGGCGGCCGTGGATGTTGGCGACAAGATCCTGACCCTGGCCAGCGGCGGTGACATCGGCCAGACTGCAGCAGGCGGGATTACCGCGCACAGCCTGTTGGCGATTGCCGGCGGCGACGTGGCATTGACCGTGGCGCAGAACAACATCGCTGCGACCAGTCTGGCGGGTTCGTCCGGTGGTGTTTTTGCCTACCAGGACGTGGATGCGCTGGCCATTGGCAGCGTGTCCTCGTTCGGTTTCAGTGCGGCGGCGCCGACGGGGTTGGTACCGCTGTCGGCGGCGGGCATCACTGCTGCTGGCAATGTGCTTGTGCGTACTGCGAGTGGTGATCTCACACTTGGTGCGAACGTAAGCGGCAGTAGCATCGACTTGGTGGCAGCCGGTTTGTTCCTGAATCCTGCAGCGGCAACACTGACCGCACCCAACGGTTGGCGGATCTACGCGAGCGCCCCAGATGGCGAGGAGCGGGGTGGTCTTCGCGGTGATGGCCAATTCGACGTGTTTGGTTGCACGTTTGGCCAGAACTGCGCGGGTCTCAGCCAAGGCAATCAATTCATCTACCAGGAACAGCGCTTCCGGCAGACGCCGGTTGCACCGGCAGTGGTGGCCGATTGGCTGGACGGCAATTATCCCTCCAGCAGCGCGTTCGATTTGATGGTGGCGGCGATTTGTCCTGTCGCCGATGTCGGAGAAGACGTTACCCAGGGCAGCGGCAAGGAGGCGCTTGCGCGTGAATGGCTGAAAGCGCGCCATCGCTTGCAGTTGAGCAATTGCATCGACAGCAATAGTGCGCCCGGATGCAGATTCTGAACGAGTTCATAGTCGACTCACGCGATTTGGTGCTGCAACAGGACATGATTTCGTAACCAATTCGCGGTATGCCTTATCGCGAATAGGCTAGGCAAGGATGGGTTCCTAAACTCCGCACACAAGCGTGGGCATCCGTTCGCGCTTCTGATCTGTTCGGGGAGCCACCATGCTTCATTTCGCGCATCCTGCCGCCCGCGTCTTGCCGTTGTTGCTGGCGTTGCTGTCATTCACTCCCAACGCCCAAGCGAGCTGCGCCCCGGACGGCACCAGCCAGTCCCCGCGTGGCGGCCCGTCGGCGCCGATGCAACTGCCCGTGCAGGACGCGGCGATGACGCCACCGGCGGCAGCGCCACCCACGGATATCAAGGGCGAGGCCCGCGCCGCACTGGCGGCGATCCAACGCATCGAAGATGCGGATACGGCATTGTCACTGGCCGCCGATGGCGCGGCGCTGTATGAGCGCGAGCCGGTCAAGCTGGACGGGTATGCGTATTGCAGCCAGGCGGTCGAGCTGGCCGAGAAGGGCGAGTTCCGCGAGAGCGCGCAGGCCGCGAGCAAGGCCCTGCACGTGGCCCTTGAGACCGGCAACACGG
>JBKJOY010000390.1:0-6619 GCA_046595415.1 Thermomonas sp. | reverse complement strand
CGCGGTGGTCAAGGTCGGTGGCGCGGTGTTGCGCGATGACATCGACGCGTTGGTGTCGTCGCTGGCATTCCTGCAGCAGGTCGGGCTGACACCCATCGTGGTGCATGGCGCCGGCCCGCAACTGGATGCACAGATGCGTGAAGCTGGCATCGAGAAGCGCACGATCAACAACCTGCGCTTCACCGATGCGCCGGTACTGACGGTAGTGCGCCGGGTGATGCGCGAGGAGAACCTCAAGCTGGTCGAGGCATTGCAAGCGCAGGGCGTGCGTGCCACCTCGATCCAGTCAGGCGTGTTCGAAGCCGAATTCCTCGACCGCGATACCTACGCACTGGTTGGCAAGGTCGTGCGCGTGGATACCGATGGCATCCAGGCCGCGATCAAAGTCGGCTCGATCCCGGTGATCGCTTCGCTGGCGGAGACCAGCGAGGGCCAGATCGTCAACGTCAATGCCGATTGGGCCGCGAACGAACTCATCAAGACCCTGCAGCCTTACAAGATCGTATTCCTGACCGGGACCGGCGGGTTGCTGGACGAGCATGGCAACGTCATCGATTCGATCAACCTGTCGACCGAATACGAGCACCTGATGGCGCAGCCGTGGCTCAACGGCGGCATGCAGGTGAAGATCGAGCAGATCAAGGATTTGCTGGACGTGCTGCCGTTGTCTTCGTCGGTGTCGATCACCCGTCCGGCGGAATTGGCCAAGGAACTGTTCACCCACCGTGGGTCGGGTACCTTGGTGCGCCGCGGTGAGCGCGTGCTGAGTGTTGATTCCTGGGATGGACTGGACCTGGTCCGGTTGCGTGGCCTGATCGAATCCGCATTCGGGCGCACTCTTGCACCGGATTATTTCGAACGCACCACGCTACAGCGTGCCTATGTCAGCGAGAACTATCGCGCTGCGGTCATTCTCACTGCGGAAGATGCCGGGACCTACCTCGACAAATTCGCCGTGCTGGATGATGCGCAGGGCGAAGGACTAGGGCGCGCGGTGTGGCAGGTCATGCGCGACGAGAACCCGCGCCTGTTCTGGCGATCTCGGCGTGGCAACCAGGTCAATGCGTTCTACTGGAGCGAATCAGACGGCGGCATCAAGCAGCCGAACTGGAAGGTATTCTGGTACGGCATCAATGATTTCGCCGACATCGCCCGTTGCGTTGAACATTGCAGCCAGCGTCCAGCCACCTTGCTGGATCGTCCAGCCACGGAAGCCGCGAATGGCTGACATCGTGCCAATCCAGATCGGTATTGTTGGCGCACGTGGTCATGTGGGCGCCGAACTGATCCGGCTCATTGCCGGGCATCCATGCTTCTGGTTGTCCTATGTGTCGTCCCGAGGGTTGGATGGCGAACGCGTGGCCGACCACAACCCGGACTATGCCGGCGACTTGCGCTACAGCGCGCCTTCGCATGCAGCGCTTCCGCTGCTGGGTGCCGATGCGGTGGTGCTGGCGTTGCCGAACGGCATGGCCGGCGAGATCGTGCAAGCGTTCGATGCTGCAAATGCCGATCCCGTGGTCATTGATTTGTCGGCGGACTTCCGCTTTGATCCCTCGTGGTATTACGGCTTGCCGGAACTGACCCGCAATGTCTACACAGGCCAGCGCCGTATCAGCAATCCGGGCTGTTATGCCACGGCCATGCAGCTGGCGATCGCACCCATGCTCAACGTGCTCGAAGGGCCAGTGCAATGCTTCGGCGTGTCCGGCTGTTCCGGCGCAGGCACCACGCCATCGGACAAGAACAACCCGGAGTTGCTGCGTGACAACCTGATGCCGTACGCACTCACCGGACATGTGCACGAGCGCGAGGTTAGCCATCGGTTAGGCCACGCGGTGGAATTCATGCCGCATGTGGCGCCGCATTTTCGCGGGATCACGGTCACTGCCAACATGCATCTGTCGCTTGCGTTCGATCACGAGGAAGTGTTGGCGCGCTATCACGGTAGATATGCAACCGAACCACTGGTTCGCGTGCTGGACGCTGCGCCATGGGTCAGCCGGATTGCCGGTGCCCAGCACGTCGAAGTGGGCGGCTTCAGCCTGAGTGGCGACGGCAAGCGGCTGGTCGTAGTGGCGACCGAAGACAACCTGTTCAAGGGCGCCGCCACCCAAGCGCTGCAGAACCTCAATATCGCATTCGGTTTTGACGAGTTCCTGGGCATTCCGTTGACCCAACATCACGTTGAGACCGCCGCATGAGCGACCTGTTGTGGCAAAAGCCCGGCGTGCAAGTCGATGCACGGATCCAGGCCTTCCTGGCCGGCGATGATGTGGTTTTGGATCGCGAATTCTTCCTGCATGACATCACTGCCAGTGCAGCGCATGCGGAAGGATTGCAGCGCATCGGCATCCTCGGCATCGATGAGCTGGACGGCTTGAAGCGCGAGCTCGCGACGCTTGCCGATGACTTTCAAAATGGCGATTTCATCCTCGACGAGCGTTTCGAGGATGGTCATTCCGCGATCGAAGCGCGCCTGACCGAGCGCCTGGGTGACGCTGGCCGCAAGATCCACACCGGTCGCAGTCGCAATGACCAGGTGCTGGTCGCGACGCGGCTGTGGCTGAAGGAAAAGCTGGCGCGTTTGATGGCGCTGTCACGCGACATCGCAAGGGTCGCGCTGGATCGTGCCGAAGCCGAGAAGAGCCTGCCGTTGCCCGGCTACACGCATATCCAGCGCGCCGTGGTGTCGTCCGCCGGTATGTGGTGGGCGGGTTGGGCCGAGGCATTCATCGATGATGCCGTGCGTGCAGCGGACACCCTCACGCTGGTGGATGCCAATCCGTTGGGCACCGCTGCGGGGTATGGCGTGAACCTGCCGCTGGATCGCGAACACACGACGCAAGCGCTCGGTTTCGCGCGTGTGCAGGTGAGTCCGATTTATGCGCAACTCTCGCGCGGGAAGTTCGAGTTGGCTGCGCTGGAAGCACTGGGCAGTGCGACGCTGGACCTGCGCCGGCTGGCGTGGGATCTGTCGCTGTTCACCAGCGCCGAGTTCGGCTTCGTTGCGTTGCCTGCGCAATACACGACGGGCAGTTCGATCATGCCGAACAAGCGCAATCCCGATGTCGTCGAACTGATGCGTGCCACCCATGCCAGCGTGGCCGCGGCGCGCACCGAGATCGAGCAATTGCTGTCGCTGCCGTCCGGCTATCATCGCGACCTACAGGCATCGAAGGGTGCAATCTTGCATGGCTTTGGCCGAGGCCTCGCGGCGCTGGAATTGTTGCCAGACTTGCTGGCCAATTTCGAGTGGCGCGAAGATCGCTTGCGTGCCGCCATCGATTCCGGCATGTACGCCACTGATATGGCAGTGGAAGCAGCGATCGCTGGCGTGCCGTTCCGCGATGCTTACAAGGCCGCCGCTGCGTCGGCTGATTCGGCAGGCCAAGGACGGACGCCCGAAGGCAGTCTGGCCGCACGCACGTCACCCGGTGCGGCCGCCGACCTGCGGCTTGATGCATTGGAAGTGCGCTGGAGCGAACTGGTCAAGAGCGGGTTGGCCTGACGCATGGCCGAGGTGAAGGCCGACTTTGCACCGCAACCCTTGCCCAGCTGGCGGCGCGCGGTCCTCAAAGTCGGCAGCAGCCTGCTGGCCGGCAGTGGCGGACTGGATCCGGTGCATGCCAGGGGACTGGCGTCTTTCATCACCGATGCCCGCGCGCAAGGTCGCGAGGTCGTGCTGGTCTCGTCCGGCGCAGTCGCCGCGGGGCGAGGGCGTATTGGCGCCGCCGGCAACGGCATCGTGCAGCGGCAGGCGCTGGCTGCACTGGGGCAAGCTCCGCTCATGGGCTTCTGGCAGGCGTTGTTCGAGATCCCGGTCGCGCAGGTGCTGCTGACCCATGACGATCTGCGCAATCGGCGCCGCTATCTCAATGCCCGCACGGCACTGAAGGAACTGCTGCGCTTGGGTGCGCTGCCGATCGTCAACGAAAACGACACCGTCGCGGTGGACGAACTCAAACTGGGCGACAACGACAACCTCGCCGCTGCGGTCGCGTCGCTGATTGAGGCCGATTTGTTGCTGATCGCCACCGACATCGGCGGCCTGTATAGCGGCCATCCGCAACGTGACCCCGGCGCGCGTCCGATCGAACGCGTGGATGCCGTGACGCCGGCGTTGCTGGGGGTTGCTGGCACTGCCGGCGCGTTGGGTACGGGCGGCATGCGCACCAAGCTGGAAGCGGCCTCGAAGGCGGCTACCGCTGGCATCGCCACGGCATTGTTCTGTGGTCGCGACGCAGGCGTAGTGATGGCGTTGGGCGAAGGCATCCTGCACGGCACCCTCGTGGCCGCACCCGGCATCCGGATCAGTGCGCGCAAGCAATGGTTGCGGCATGCACCGGCTTGCGGCGTGCTGCATGTCGATGCGGGCGCACGGGCAGCTCTCCTGCGCGGGGCTTCGCTGCTGCCGGGTGGCGTGCATGCGGTGACCGGCGACTTTCGCCGTGGCGACGTGGTGGACGTGCAGGCCGATGACGGTGAAGTACTGGCACGTGGGCAGGCGCAGTACAACGCAGGTGAGAGCATGCGCATCGCCGGTCGCCATAGTCGCGACATCGAAGCCGTACTCGGGTTTCGTTACGATGAAGCGATGATCCATCGCGATGACCTCGTGCTGTTGAGCAGCGCGGAACTTCCAGCTTCGGAGACGACGACATGAGCGGTTACGTGCGTGGCTTGGCCATGGCCGCACGCGAAGCGCAGGTCGCGATCGCTTCGGCGGATGCCGCGACGCGGCGAGCGTTGATCGAGGGCATGGCCAATGCATTGTTGGCCGGGCAGGACGGAATCCTCGCGGCGAACGCCGGCGACCTGGCCGCGGCGGCTGCGAACGGGGCCAGCAAGGCCACGCTGGACCGCCTGGCGTTGGACGCGCAGCGCGTCCAGGCCATGGTTGATGCGCTGCGCGAAGTGGCGGCTCAGGTCGATCCGCTGGGTGAAGTGACCCGCTCTGAGCAGCGACCGAACGGACTTGTGGTCGAGCGCCAGCGCATTCCGCTTGGGCTGGTCGCGATGATCTACGAGGCACGCCCGAACGTGACGGCGGAGGCGGCGGCGCTGTGCCTGAAGGCGGGTAACGGCGTGCTGCTGCGTGGCGGCTCCGAAGCAGCGGCCAGCAATGCCGCGATTGCCCGATGCCTGCATGATGCGTTGCGCGCCAGTGGCCTGCCGGAAGCAGCGGTGTCACTGGTCGCCGACACCGCCCGCGAGCACGTGCTGGAACTACTCCAGCTATCCGACCTGATCGACCTGGCCATCCCGCGTGGCGGCGAAAGCCTGATCCGTTTCGTCGCGGAACACGCGCGTGTGCCGGTGATCAAGCATTACAAGGGCGTCTGCCATCTTTACGTGGACCGCGCCGCCAACATCGACCTGGCACTTGGGCTGCTGGTCGATGGCAAGACCACTCGCCCGGGCGTGTGCAACGCATTGGAAACGATGTTGGTGCATCGTGACATCGCGACTGCTTTCTTGCCGCGCGCACTTGCTGCATTGAAGGCGCACGGCGTGGAAGTACGTGGCGACGACGCAACGCGCGCCTTCGATGCATCCATTGCGGTGGCCAATGAAGATGACTACGACGCCGAATTCCTTGACCTGGTGCTGGCCGTGCGCGTGGTCGACGGCCTGCCGGCAGCCCTTGCGCACATTGCGCGCTTCGGCTCCGACCACACCGAGGTGATCGCCACCCAGGATCAGGCGACGGCCGATGCCTTCGTGCGGGGCACGCGTAGTTCCGCGGTGATGGTGAATGCGTCTTCGCGCTTCAATGATGGTGGCCAGCTCGGGCTGGGCGCAGAGATCGGCATATCCACCACGCGCCTGCACGCCTACGGCCCGATGGGTGTGCAAGCGCTGACGATCGAACGGTTTGTGGTGCGAGGCGACGGCCAGGTGCGGCACCCGGTTTCCGGGTGAGATTGGCATGTGCGCGTCTTGCCGCGCCGGTGCGGCTGAACGATTCAGGACATGTCGGATTTGGAAGAACGTTGCCTGCAACCCCGCGTGAGTCCGTTCTCTACCACGTTGGGCAAGTACACCTCAGGGTAATGGCGGTCGGGCCTATGCCGTTTGGTCGATAGTCGATCGAACAAGCGTGGCACTACCCTCCTAGAGGCTATTTATGTGGTGGCTGTGGTGGTGATCGAACGTTTAGGGGGACGGGCGATGAATGATTCGAGTCGATGCGCAATGCATCGTGGTTGGTGGGCGGTTGTTATTTCCGGCGCACTCGGGATGTTGCTGGTCACGCCCAATGCCCAAGCGAGCTGCGCCCCGGACGGCGCCAGCCAGTCCCCGCGTGGCGGCCCGTCGGCGCCGATGCAACTGCCCGTGCAGGACGCGGCGATGACGCCAGCGGCTGCTGCGCCGCCCACGGATATCAAGGGCGAGGCCCGCGCGGCACTGGCGGCGATCCAACGCATCGAGGATGCGGATACGGCGTTGTCACTGGCCGCCGATGGCGCGGCGTTGTATGAGCGCGAACCGGTCAAGTTGGACGGGTATGCGTATTGCAGCCAGGCGGTCGAGCTGGCCGAGAAGGGCGAGTTCCGCGAGAGCGCGCAGGCCGCGAGCAAGGCCCTGCACGTGGCCCTTGAGACCGGCAACACGG
>JBKJOY010000305.1:0-6554 GCA_046595415.1 Thermomonas sp. | reverse complement strand
ACGATGCGCGCGCGCGCGGCTTCGGCATCCTCGCCATTGGTCAGGCTGAAATCGATGTTCTTGGTGTCGATGACGAACTTCTTGCCATCGAGCTTGGACAAGCGTGCGCTGAATCCCTGCGACGGATGCGCGACATCGGCCTCGATCGACCAGTATTCGTGGTTCTTGAACGCTTCGATTTCTTCCTCACGCTCCACGATCATGCGCAGCGCCGGCGATTGCACGCGCCCGGCCGACAGGCCCCGCTGGACTTTCTTCCACAGCACCGGCGACAGGTTGAAGCCGACCAGGTAGTCGAGTGCGCGCCGAGCCTGCTGCGCATCGACCAGGTCACCGGCAATCGCACGCGGATTTGCAATGGCTTCCTTGATCGCACGCGGTGTGATCTCGGTAAACACTACCCGGTGCAGCGGCTTGCCCTTGATCAGGTCGCGTTCGCGCAGGATCTCGGCGATGTGCCAGCTGATGGCTTCGCCCTCGCGATCCGGATCCGTTGCCAGATACAGGTTTTCCGCCGACTTGGCGGCCTTGGCAATCGCCTCGACGTGCTTTTCGTTTTTCTCGATCAGGTCGTAGCGCATCGCGAAACCATGTTCGGGATCGACCGCACCCTCCTTCGGCACCAGGTCGCGGACATGGCCGTACGAAGCAAGGACGGTGAAGTCCTTGCCGAGGTATTTGTTGATCGTCTTGGCCTTGGCAGGCGATTCGACGATGAGCAGGTTCTTGGCCATTGATGCAGTGTCCGAAAGCGCGATGAAGGCGGCGCCGATCAGGCGCTGCAGAAGCTAACGCCCGGGGGAACGCCTGTGAAAGCGGCCCCGGGCGCTGGAATTACCTCTTTATAGTGGAATCACGGGGGAGGACCAGATGTCAAGCACCAGATCCCTCGAACCCGTCACTGGGTCACGTTCAATGTACCGGTTCGGGCTCGTCCAGGAACATTTGGGTCTCCATCCAGGCGTAAGCAGCTTCCGACCCGGGTTGGTTGAACAGGACCATCAGGACCACCCACTTCAGGTCGTCGAGATCCAATTCGTCCTGATCCAGCGCCATTGCCCGGTCTACGACCAGCTCACGCTGGTCGGCATCCAGGACGCCGTGCTGTTCCAGAAACAGCAGGAATCCACGTGATTCGGTGTCCAGCTTGTCCTGTTCGACCTCGTGGAAGACCCGGACCGGCCCGTTGCTGCGTGACTCGCCAGGCGCAGGACGCTGGCGCGCCAGCGCATCCAACCAATCGAAGGCCTTGCGAATTTCGGCCGCGGAGAAGCCGGCTTCATTCAATTCACCCATCAACGGGCCGTTCTGGGCGGTGATGTCGTCGCCCGTCGCCGGCATCGCGTCGTTGGTGAAGTAGTGCTCGAACAGATACAGCAGGACGTCCAGGATGCTTTCTTTCATGTCCCCCGGCCTGCGCCGTGGTTGGCGCGTTCATGGCAAAACAACGCTGTCAGGGTCCGATCCTGCAATAACGGCCATGTTCGACCGCGACGCACCCCTCCAGCTCTAGCGACAGCAGCATGGCCGACAGCTGTGCAACCGTCAATCCGCTGCGTTGGCCCAGCTCATCCATACCGGTTGGGTCGTGCCCTAGGGCCTGCCACAAGCGGTTGTAGTCCGGACCAATTGGCAGGCTCGCGTGTCGTGGGGTGTCGACCGCCACAAACGTGCTTTCCAGTTCACCCCGTAGCGCCTTGGCAAGATCAACCGCCAGCGGTCCCAGGACCTCCAGGATTTCCTGCGGGGATTCAACCAGCTGGGCGCCCTCGCGAATGAGCCGATGGCAGCCGCGGGCCATCGGATTGTGGATGGAACCCGGTAGCGCGAACACCTCGCGTCCGACCTCGGCGGCCAGGCGGGCCGTGATCAGTGCCCCGGAGCGTTCTGCCGCTTCAACCACCACGGTGCCGAGGGTGAGCCCAGCGAGGATGCGGTTTCGACTCGGGAAATACTGGCGCAGTGGGCGGGTTCCGGGCAGGTGCTCGCTGATCACGCAGCCTTTGGCTGCAACGCGCTCAAGCAACGGTCGGTGGCGGACGGGATAGGCGATATCCGGGCCGGTGCCAAGTACGGCAATGGTGGCGCCTTCTGCATCCAAGGTGGCGACGTGGGCCGCCGCATCGATGCCGGCAGCCAAGCCGCTGGCAATGCACAGGCCATTGCGGGACAGCGCATCGGCAAACAGCGCTGCGTTGGTGCAGCCGCCTGCGGTGGCCGCACGGCTGCCGACGATGGCGACAGCGGGCCGCCACAACAGGCTGATGTCGCCATCCACGAACAGCATGGGCGGCGGACTTGGAATACGCCGCAGTAGTGGCGGGTAGTCGACCTGCGACCAGCCGATCAGTTCGTGGCCGGAGGACGCCAGCCAAGCGTGACCGCGCGTCAGCAGGGTTTGATCAGGCTTGTTCATCGCACTGCAGGTGGTGGTGTCCAGCCCGTGGCTGGCCCAATCGCGCGGTCCAGCCCGCAGAGCACCAGCGGCGCTCACGTGGCTGTCCAGCAGGCGGCGGATGCCTGCTGCAGCGGCGCCAGAGGTCAGCAGGCGCAGCAGCGCGTCATGCTCGTCGTGATCGGAGGTAGGTGAGGACGTCAGGGTGGGCATGCCGCCAGCTTCGGCCACAAATGACAACGGCGCCCTAGGGCGCCGTTGCTTGAACGGGTCGGAAAACCCTGAACTTGGATCAGGGTCTTCGGGCAGCGCGTCTCAGTATGGCGCGTCCGGATGCTTCAGCTCATAACCGACGCGGGTCGGCTTGATGCCACTCATCACCAGCGCATAGCTGACCTTGTCGAAGGTACGGAACACCATGGCATGACCGGCGAATTCATCCGGCAGGCGCACCTTGGATTCGAACGCGACCAGGTCTTCATCAAAATCCTGGTTGGTCTTGACCCGATCCACCGTGGATGACCCATGACGCCAGATCGAGAACACGGTCCCGTTGTCGATGCCCTCGCGTGAACCACCCGAAATGGCGATGACATCGTGCGGACCGCCGCTGGTCAGGCGGTCGGCAACCGCCATTACCTGGAGCCTGCCGTAATCCGCCTGCTGTTTCGGCGGGTGCGGGAAGAACTGCAGGTCGTAAGGCTGTGCCTCGACCGGGATCAGGCGATCGCCGACGCGGACTTCATGGCCATGGTCGTCCAGCAACACGGTGGAGGCCTGGATGCCGCCCACTTCGCCACGGGTGACCGTGCCGACCGTCTGCGTCCGCAGCTCGTAGCCAAGCATCTCGGTGTTCTTGCTCGGGAATACCGCGTTACTCCAGAACGTACCGGGATCGACCATGGCGCGGCCGCGATAATCCAGGTCAATGGCCTGCATCTTGTCGCAGCACAGGCCGGCGCGTTCGAGCAAGCGATAGCGTTTCTCAGGCCGTACCACCAAGAATCGTTGGCCCGGTGCCGCGCTTTCCAGGCCACGTACATACGCGACCTGCCCGCTGATCGTCCGCAGGCGATCTTCTTCAAGACCCACTACGTAAGGCAGGTTGTCGATGCTGTCGACCATGTGCAGGTCTTTCAGGAACGGCTCGACTTCGGCCAGGTCCACCGCATTGATCGGCTGACCGTTGCCTGTCTGCCGCACCTGCACCCGGTCCATGTAGGCCAGGCTAAGCACGTCACCCGGGTAGATCAGGTGCGGGTTCTTGACTTGCGGATTGGCCTGCCAGATCTCCGGCCACAACCATGGCCGATGCAGGAAGCGCCCCGCGATGTCCCAGAGGGTATCGCCACGCTTGACCACATACGAGTCAGGGTGATCGCTTCGCACCTCGACGGCCGCGGCAAACGTTGCCACCGTCAGCAATGCCACAGCAAATAGGGTGCGCAGCCCGCGTGGGCGCAGCACATCGGTACGTACCAGGTTAGAAACCCGTTCAAGCATGGCGGCCATCTCCCCGCTCCGGTTAGAAAAATCCCCTTGAAGCCGGGCCACTATAGAACACAAGAGGCAGGTGCTGGCAAGCGGCCAGCAAGGTTGACCACGGTACAATTGCGAAGTGGGTCGCGTTGGCGGCCTTTCGTCCCCGGATTTTCGCCATGGCACTGCTCCCGATCCTTGAATTTCCCGACCCCCGGCTGCGCACCAAAGCGGTCCCGGTGGACGTCTCGCATTTGGCTCAGGCGTCGTTCCAGCAGCTGTTCGATGACATGTTCGAGACCATGTACGCGGCACCCGGCATTGGATTGGCCGCCAGCCAAGTCGACATGCACCAGCGTTTCATGGTGATAGACGTCAGCGAAGACAATTCCCGGCCGTTGGTGTTCGTGAACCCCGAGATCATCGCCCGCCAAGGTGAGCAGGTGTACCAGGAAGGTTGTCTGTCGGTACCCGGCATCTACGCAGACGTGACCCGCAGCGACGTCATCACCGTGAACGCGCTTGACCGGCAAGGCAAAGCCTTCGCGATGGATGCCGATGGCGTGCTGGCGGTGTGCATCCAACACGAGATGGATCATCTGGAAGGCAAGCTGTTCGTGGACTACCTCAGCCCGCTCAAGCGCGAGATGGTGCGCAAGAAGCTGGCCAAGGCGCGCAAACAAGCCAACGCCGCCTGATTGCTGCGGATTGCACTGAAGTGAGGATTGCACGCTTTTGAGGATCATATTTGCAGGCACGCCGGACTTCGCCGTTCCCTGCCTGCGCGCCGCCGCCGCCCGTAACGAAGTAGTGGCCGTCTATACGCAGCCGGACCGGCCGGCAGGTCGTGGACGCGGCGTCACCGCATCGCCGGTCAAGCTGGAAGCCGTGCTGCGCGGCATCCCGGTGATGCAGCCGGACAGTTTCAAGACGGCGGCGGCAAAGGAAGCGCTGCGCGCGCTCAAGCCAGACCTGCTGGTCGTGGTGGCGTATGGCCTGATCCTGCCGCAGTCAGTGTTGGATATCCCGACCCACGGTTGCTGGAACGTGCACGCTTCCTTGCTGCCGCGTTGGCGCGGCGCAGCGCCAGTCCAGCGCGCGATCGAGGCCGGCGACACGCGCACCGGCGTTTGCCTGATGCAGATGGAAAAAGGCCTTGATACCGGCCCGGTGCGGCTGTCGCAGGAATTGGGCATCGGCGCCGATGAAACCGGCGGGCAACTGCACGACCGTTTGGCCGCGCTTGGCGCGCAGGTCCTGTCCGATGGCCTGGGCCTGCTGCGGGCCGGCTTCAAGCCGGTCGCCCAGCCGCAGCCCGAGGCCGGCATGACCTACGCAAGGAAGCTCGACAAGGCCGAAGCCGTGCTCGACTGGGGTCAATCCGCGCAGGCGCTGGCGAACAAGGTGCGCGCCTTCAATCCGTGGCCTGTAGCCGAGGCACGCCTGCTCGAAGAGCGCGTGCGCATCCACGGCGCCATCGCGCTGGATGAAACGCATGCGGCAGCGCCTGGCGAGATCCTGCGCATGTCGCGCGATGGCGTCGACGTGGCCTGCGGTGAAGGCGTGCTGCGCATTCGCATACTGCAACGTGACGGCGGCAAGGCGATCACTGCCGCGGATTTCCTCAACGCACGTCGCACGCACGCCTGATGGCCGTGAGCAGGATGAATCCCGGCGTTGACACGCGCGTGGCCGCAGCGCGCGTGCTTGACGTGGTCCTGCATCGCGGACGCTCGCTGAAGGCCACGCTGGCCGCGGCACTTCCTGCCCTCGCTGATACGCGCGATCGAGCGATGGTGGAGGCGATCGTGTTTGCCGCACTGCGCCAGCGCGCGCGCTTCGATGCCGCTCTGGCGCTCTGGCTGGAGAAGCCGCCCACCGGTCGCGACGGCGAGTTGCGCGCCTTGCTGCATGCCGGCTTCGCCCAATGGGAACTCGGCATGCCGGCGCATGCGTTGGTGGCGGCCACGGTGGATGCAGCGCGCGCCCTTGGCCGCCCGCACCAGGCCGGATTGGTCAATGCCATCCTGCGACGCGCGCAACGTGAAGGTTTGCCGGTGTTGGCGGACGAAGCGACCTGGCCGCAATGGCTGTCGCAGCAGATTCGCAAGGATTGGCCGCAGGATGCAGATGCCATTTTTGCAGCCAGCGCCCAGGCTGCGCCGATGTGGCTTCGGGTCAATCGTCGCATCGCGTCGCGTGATGCCTATCTGCAACAACTGCACGACGCGGGCATCGAGGCGGAAGCATCGGCCGAGTTGGCGGATGCCATTCGATTGGCGACGCCTTTACCCGTGCATGAGTTGCCAGGTTTCGATGCCGGCATGCTGTCGGTGCAGGATGCCGCCGCCCAGCGAGTTGCTGACGCGTTATTCCACGCCTCATCCAAGCCCGAACAGCGCGTACTGGATGCGTGCGCCGCGCCGGGCGGCAAGACCGCACACCTGCTGGAGCGCGATCCGTCATTGCACATGACCGCACTCGATATCGACGCCCGTCGTGTGCGCCGAATGCAGGACACCTTCAAACGGCTTGGATTGCAGGTTGATGCGCGCGTGGCGGATGCGGCTCAGCCTGCGGGTTGGTGGCAGGGCACGTCGTTCGACGCGATCCTCATCGACGCACCGTGCAGCGCGACCGGCATCGTGCGGCGCCAGCCCGATGTGTTGTTGCATCGGCG
>JBKJOY010000056.1:0-2933 GCA_046595415.1 Thermomonas sp. | reverse complement strand
GTCGGTCCTGCCCTATGCCATTTCTTCCAGCGGCCCCAGCGAGCTTGCGCGCATGTCCGCCAGCGGCAGCCAGGCCGACGCGATCCGCCTGGAGGCGCTCAAAGAACTGTTGCATGCCGGCCAGCCGCAAGCGATGCAGGAGCGTTATGCCGGACTGGGACGCACTTCGATCGAGGTCAACGGTGTACTGCGGACCGCACTGGATCCGGCCAATGGCGGGGATATCGCCACGGTGTTCCCCGCGACCCAACTCGCCGCCCAACTGCGCATGATCGCGCGCATGATCAAGGTCAGTCGGGGGCCGTCGATTGGCCACCAGCGACAGATTTTCTACGCCGGGCTGGGCGGATTCGATACCCATGACAACCAGATGGACCCGACCCGCCACGCGGCGCTGTTGTCGCAACTGGCAGGCGCGCTGGTGGCCTTCCGCGCGGGCTTGCAGGAGATCGGGATGCTCAACCAGGTGACGAGCTTCACCATGAGCGACTTCGGGCGCACCTTGAACAGCAATGGCAACGGTACCGATCACGGCTGGGGTGGCGTGCAATTGGTGATGGGCGGGTCCGCCACGAATGGAGGATCGCTGCAGGGACGCCGCGTGTGGGGTGAGTATCCGGTGCTTGAGCTGGATGGCGACCAGGCGATGGGGCGCGGCCGCATGATTCCGACCACCTCGATCCAGCAATACGGCGCCACCATGGCGACGTGGCTGGGTGTTCCTGCGGGCGACTTGCCCACGATCTTCCCGGGAATCGGAAATTTTGCGGCACCGCGCCTGGGTTTTCTTGGCTGAGCAAGCTCAGCGGTAGCGGTTGATCTCGTCGCGCAGCGCGCGTGCTGCTGCTGCCGCTGCATCGGCATAGCCGGCGCCGGAGGAGGCATAAAGAATCCCGCGCGATGAGTTGATCATCAGCCCGGTGCCATCGGCGGTCTTGCCGTTACGGACCACGGCTTCGACATCGCCGCCCTGCGCGCCGACGCCGGGAATCAGCAGCGGCATGTCGCCGACGATGTCGCGGATCACTTTCAATTCTTCCGGGAAGGTGGCGCCCACCACCAGCGCGCAGTTGCCATCGGCGTTCCAGTCACGCGCAATCGTGCGGGCCACGTGCTGGTAAAGCGGCGCGCTGTCACCGTTCGCATCAGACACGATGAGTTCCTGGAAATCGCGCGCACCCGGATTGGAGGTGTGGCACAGGAATACGCAACCGCGATCATTGCGCTGCAGGAATGGTTGCGCGGAATCGCGGCCCATGTACGGGTTGAGCGTCACCGCATCGGCGCCGAACCGGTCGAACGCTTCCACTGCATATTGCTCGGCCGTATTGCCGATATCGCCACGCTTGGCGTCCAGGATCACGGGCACGCCCGGATGGGTGGCATTGATGTGGGCGATCAGCCGTTGCAGCGCAGCCTCGCCGTGGTTGTGCGCGGCGAAGTAGGCGATCTGCGGCTTGAACGCGCACGCGAATTCAGCGGTGGCATCGGCGATGTCGCGGCAAAACGCGAACAGGGCGTCATCGTCATCGACAAAGGCATCCGACAACTTCGCGAGGTCGGGATCCAGGCCGACGCACAGCAGGGAATTGCTGGCGTGCCAGCGGGCGCGCAATTGTTCGATGAATCCCATGGTCGTCCTCTCCTGCTAGTTGCGAAAACGCCCACGATGGCGTGGGCGTTCCGGCTTTACTTGAGCGCCTTGAACCGCAGGCGATGCGGTCGCGCGCCATCGGCGCCGAGGCGCAGCTTCTTGTCTTCCTCGTACTCGCGGTAATTGCCCTGGAAGAACTCCACGTGGGAGTCGCCTTCGAACGCGAGGATATGCGTGGCGATGCGGTCCAGGAACCAGCGGTCATGCGAAATCACGAAGGTGTTGCCGGGGAATTCCAGCAGCGCGTCTTCCAGCGCACGCAGGGTTTCGATGTCGAGGTCGTTGGACGGTTCGTCGAGCAACAGCACGTTGCCGCCCTGCAGCAGGGTCTTGGCCATGTGCAGGCGTCCGCGCTCACCGCCGGACAGGGTGCCGACGAGTTTCTGCTGGTCTTGCCCCTTGAAGTTGAAGCGGCCCAGATAGGCGCGCGACTGGATCTCGATGCCGTTGATGTTGAGGATGTCCAGGCCGCCGGACACTTCCTGGAACACGTTGTGGTTGCCGGTCAGCGCGTCGCGACTCTGGTCGACATAGGCCAGCTTGACCGTGGGGCCCATGTCGATCTGGCCGGAGTCCGGCGTTTCCTGGCCAGCGATCATCCGGAACAGGGTCGACTTGCCGGCACCGTTGGGGCCGATGATGCCGACGATCGCGCCGTTCGGGATGCTGAAGTTGAGATTGTCGATCAGCACGCGATCGCCATAGGCCTTGCTGACGTTCTTGAACTCCATGACCTTGGCGCCCAGGCGCTCGCCGGGTGGGATGAAGATTTCGTTGGTCTCGTTGCGCTTCTGGTAATCGACCGCTTGCAACTCTTCCATCCGGGCCAGGCGTGCCTTGCCCTTGCTGCGGCCGCCCCTGGCATTTTGTCGTGACCACTCCAATTCTTTCTGGATGGCTTTCTGGCGCGACTTCTCCTGGTTGTCTTCCAGCTTCAGGCGCTCGCCCTTCTGGGTCAGCCAGTCGGTGTAGTTGCCTTTCCACGGAATGCCGCGGCCGCGATCCAGTTCCAGGATCCATTCGGCGGCGTTGTCGAGAAAGTAGCGGTCATGGGTGACGGCGACCACGGTGCCGGTGTAGCGGGCCAGGAACTGTTCCAGCCATTCGACGGACTCGGCGTCCAGGTGATTGGTGGGTTCGTCCAGCAACAGCATGTCGGGCTTTTGCAGCAGTAACTGGCACAGCGCGACGCGGCGCTTTTCGCCGCCCGACAGCTTGCCGATCACGGCGTCCCACGGCGGCAGGCGCAGCGCATCGGCGGCAACTTCCAGCTGGTGCT
>JBKJOY010000180.1:0-14393 GCA_046595415.1 Thermomonas sp. | reverse complement strand
CGCTTTCGAGCTGCGGTAGACACTGGTCAGATTGGTGTCCAGGATCGCCTGCCAGTCCTCTTCCTTCATCCGTAGCAACAGGTTGTCGCGGGTGATCCCGGCATTGTTGACGAGGATCGAGATGCCGCCGAACTCGCTGGACACCGCATCGATGAGCCCCTCGATCGCGCCCGCCTCGTTGACCTGCAAGCGCCGACCGTGTCCGCCTGCGGCGGCCAGCCGCTCTCCAATCGCCAATGCACCGGCGTCCGAGGTCGCGGTACCAATGACGGTCGCCCCGCGTGCCGCCAATTCATCCGCGATGGCCGCCCCGATCCCGCGCGATGCGCCGGTCACCAGTGCGACTTCCCCTTGCAAAGGCTCGCCTTTTACGGATTGCTCGCCCAGCTCTTGCTTGCTCATGCCTTCCATTCCCCGATTGCCGCTTCGAAGTCGCCCACTGTTCCCAGTGCGCGTGCTTCCAGTGATTTATCGATGCGCTTGACCAGCCCGGCCAGCACCTTGCCAGGCCCACATTCACCGATACGGGTGATGCCATGAGAAGCCAATGCCTGCACGCAGCCGGTCCACTGCACCGGCAGATAAAGCTGACGCACCAGCGCTTCACGGATCGCCTCGATACTGTCGTGAACCCGCGCATCCACATTTTGCACCACTGGAACGACCGGAATTTTCCAATCCAGGCCGGTCATGGTGGCGGCCAGGCGATTGGCAGCGTCGTGCATCAGCGGCGTATGCGATGGCACGCTGACCGCCAGTTTCACGGTCTTGCGCACGCCACGTTCGGCCAGCATGGCCAAGGCCGCGTCCACCGCCGCGGCATGACCGCCGATCACGATCTGCCCCGGCGAGTTGTAATTGGCTGGCACCACGACCTGGCTGCCCGACACTGCGTCGCAGACCTCCTGCACCACGTCCTGCTCGGCACCGAGCACGGCAGCCATGGCACCCGTGCCCGTTGGCGCGGCGGCCTGCATCAGCTGGCCGCGAATGCGTACCAGGTGCGCGGCATCGCGCAGGGAGATCGCCTGCGCCGCGACGAGCGCGGTGTATTCGCCAAGACTGTGCCCAGCCAATATCGACGGTTGCGCGCCGCCCTGCTGGTGCCACAAGCGCCATACCGCCACGCCCGCGGCAAGCAGCGCAGGCTGGGTGTATTCGGTGCGATTGAGCTGTTCTTCCGGACCCGCTTGCGACAACGCCCACAGGTCGATGCCGGCACCCTCGGAGGCTTCCTCGAAGGTAGCGCGCACGCCGGGATGCAGCTCCGACAGTTCGGCGAGCATGCCGATCGATTGCGAGCCCTGGCCCGGGAACACGAACGCAAGCGATGGCGAAGCAGTGGATTCAGTCACGCGTGGCATTGGCCTCTGTGGCCCCGGTTCCGGACGCGCATGATACGAGCAATTGCTCTAACCCGTCTGTACCGCCGCGTATGCAAGCAGCCACAGATGGTTCAAGCCCGAGCGAGGGTTCAATAGCGAAGCAGCACCGAACCCCAAGTGAAGCCACCGCCGAATGCTTCCAGCAGCACCAACTGGCCACGCTGGATTCGACCCGAACGTACCGCTTCGTCCAGTGCCAGAGGCACCGAACCGGAGGACGTGTTGCCATGCCGGTCGACCGTCACGATGACTCGGTCCATCGGCATCGCCAAACGCTTGGCAGTGGCTTCGATGATGCGCAGGTTGGCCTGGTGCGGCACCAGCCAGTCGAGCTCTTCACGGGCAAGGCCATTGGCCTGCAGTGCCTCATCGACCACGCTGTCCAGCGCCTTGACCGCGTGCTTGAACACCTCGTTGCCGGTCATCAGCACCCGCACGCCGGCATTGTGTTGCTCGGGTTTGAATCCGGCGGACACGCCAACTGGGTTCCACAGCAGTTCCTTCTTGCTGCCGTCGGCATGCACATGGGTGCTGAGAATGCCGGTTTCAGTATCAGCCTTGAGCACCACCGCGCCCGCGCCATCGCCGAATACCACGCAGGTGCCGCGGTCGGTCCAGTCAAGCATCCGGGTCAGGGTTTCGGCTCCCACCACCAGCGCGGTTCTGGCTGCGCCCGACTGGATGAACTTGTCGGCAACAGTCAGCGCATAGATGAAACCCGAGCATGCCGCATTGACGTCGAACGCGGGACACCCGGCAATACCCAGCTTGTGCTGGAGGATGCAGGCGGTGGACGGGAAGATCAGATCGGGGGTGGTGGTGCCGACGATGATCAGGTCAATCTCGGATGCGTCCACGCCAGCAGCTTCCAGCGCACGACGCGAAGCATGCAGGGCAAGATCGCTGGTGAGCTCTCCCTCAGCCGCGACGTGGCGCTCTCGGATGCCAGTGCGGGAGGTGATCCACTCATCACTGGTATCCACCAAGGTGGTCAGGTCATGGTTGGTCAGGACCTTTTCGGGAAGGTAGCTGCCCGTACCGGCAATCCGGGAAAACAGACGCGACGGCGTGTGCGACTGACTCATGCGGGAAGCTCCTTGCGTGTCTGCAACACTAGCGCGGCGGGCCAGGGCGGGCCGAGACGGGACCAAAACTGGGCGAAACGCAGAAATGCCAACGGCCGCACCATGGGCGCGGCCGGGCATGGAAGCTCACACGACCTTGCGGTCGCGGATCACTCTTCGTCGACGACCTTGACCTTGGGCACGATGACCTGCTTGCCGCGGTAGTAGCCATCGGCGGTCACGTGGTGGCGGATATGGGTCTCGCCGCTGGTCGGATCGGTTCCCAACTGCTTGGCGGTCAGGGCGTCATGGGCGCGGCGCATGCCACGGCGTGACGGGGAAACGCGGGATTTCTGGACAGCCATCTTGCAACTCCAAAACAATGAATACGGGACCGCTACAGTGCGGCCAAGCCGCGATGATCGGTGATTCGAACGTTATTATCTCAAACGCCACACAAGTACTTTCAGTTCTTCTTGAAGCCCGCCAACGCCGTGAACGGATTGGCTGCAGCCGCTTCTTCCGTGGTAGGCGCGAAATCGCGCTCGACCACCTCGGCATCCGGTGAAATCGCAACCACCGGCAAAGCCAATATCAACTCGTCCTCCACCAGCTCCGCGGGCCGCACCATTGCGTTCGCGTCTACCAGCAGCGCTTCGTACTCTTCCGGCAATGCGGCTTCATCAGCCTCGTCGCGGAGCAAGCCCAGACGCTGCGAAATCCGCACCGGCAACACGAATCGCTTCAGGCTGCTCTGGCATTCCAGCGGCAGCTCGGCCTCGATCTCGAGCTCGACGTACGACACCCGCACCGCATCAATGCCGAAGGAAAGCCGAAACCGGACATCACCTTCGTGATCCAACAGGCTACTGCCGAGCCGGGTCATCGCCGCAAGCGGAATCCGACCTTCGAATTCACGCCGCGCGGCGACCATCCGCCAAGCATCCAGCTCATCTGGCACGGTGTTCGACATAAGCCGGAGAATGTTACGGGACTTGTGTTTTCCCGTCAAACCAAGTGGTTGCGAGGCTGACCGCGCTAGCGGCCGGGTTTGCCGCTGCCGCAGGGCTGACGCAAAATCGCTGCATGCTGACGATCCTACCCGCGGTGTTCACCTTGCTGGCCGCAGTCGCACTGTTGCTGATGTGGCGCCTGCGCAACGGCAACCGCGGGCGCCCGCGCGCGATCCGTGAACTCCTGGATGCTGCCGACGCGCTGGAAACCCGCTTGCGCGACGCGCGCGAGGAGATCGAAGCGATCGCGGGCGACCAGACCGACCCGGTACGCGGCGCGATGCAGGAAATCCTGCGCCAACGCCTGTGGCTGCAGGAGCACGCGGACGATGCCAGCCTTGACCACCTGCAAGCCGTGCGCGAATCGCTGGAAGCCGCTCGCACCAAGCTGGAAGGCCAGTTGCGGCGGGTCGATGCGGCTCGGATTGGACCTGCCTGACCCATGGCACGGTTGATCCTGGCGTCGACATCCGCGTACCGACGCGAGCTACTCGGTCGATTGCAGCTGGCATTCGACATCGCCCGACCGGATGTGGACGAGACACCATGGCCGGGCGAGCACCCGCGCGACCTCGCAATCCGCTTGGCGCGCGCCAAGGCGATGGCGGTTGCATCCAGCCAAGCCGACGATGCCTGGGCGCTGGGGTCGGATCAGGTCGCCGAACTCGATGATCTGCCACTCGGCAAGCCTGGCCACCGTGCTGCTGCCATCGAGCAACTGCAGTCGATGCAGGGCCAGCGCGTGCGCTTCCACACTGCGCTGTGCCTGGCACACGCCGATGGCCGCAGCTTCGCCGACATCGATCTCACCGAGGTCCACTTCCGCACATTGGACGAGGCTGCGATCGCCCGTTATGTCGACCGTGAACAACCGTTTGACTGCGCTGGCAGCTTCAAGTCCGAAGGCTTGGGGATCACTCTGTTCAAGCGCATCGACAACCATGATCCGACTGCTCTGATCGGCCTTCCATTGATCGCCACCTGTGCGTTATTGCGGCAGGCAGGATTTACCCTGCCCTGACCCCGCAAGCCGTCAGCGAACATCGATTCGCTGCTCGGACCAATCCTCCACGCTGCCATCCGCCCCATGCAGGCGCAGACCGAGCCAGTGCGCGCCGGGGCCTACACCCGAAACATGCGCGTGGAAGCCGACGCGCGGCTGATTCGGATCGGTGCTGATCTTCCAGAAGCCGGCCACGTCGGGCTTTGCGACACCATAGCTTGCTTGCGTCACGACGCGACGGTCGAGCAACACCTCGACGCCACGCAGGCCCACGCCGTCCTTGAAGGCCCAACCGGCCACCTCGAACGACGAGCCAACCGTGGAGGCGGCGGCCGGTGCATCAAGGAACGCCAGCGCGGGCGTGGTGCATGCATTCGATCTTGGTATCGCGGGCAACGCGAACAGCAGGAATCGCTGGCGCCCATGATCGATGCTGAGGACGTCTGGTGCGGGTAGCGGGCCCGCCTGATCGCACAGCCGGTGGTAATAACCGAGCAAGTCGGCGAACTCGACGTCGTCCGCGGCGACCACCAGCAAAGTCGGATCTTCGGGCAGCGTCGCGTGTGTACGACGCAAGAGTCCCCACATCGCCAATTGCGGTGCTCGCCCATGTTTGTCGTTGAGCGGATGCTCGAGGACGGGAATCACGGCATCGCCGCGTGCGAATCCCAATTCGGCGCCGAGCTTGAAATCACCTGCCAGGATCCGGGTGCCGGCAGGCATCGAGGCCAATTTCCTTTCCACCGCGTCGGCAAGCACATCCCAACCGGCAAAATTGGTGGGGTGGAAATTCTGCGATGCCGTCCGCGCGCGCCATGCCGGGACCGATGCCATCACGTAAAAGGCCATCACCGCCGTGAGGCCCAAGGACGTCGTCGCCCACGTGGCACGTCGCCAGCCTCGGCTCCAGCCCGCCAAGACCGCTGGGACCAAGGGCAGCAATGCCAGGTAGCCCGGCAGCGGCCAATGAAAGCTCACTCGCTCGCGATCGGCGAAAAAGCCCAACGCCAGGAAGCCCAGTACGATCATCGCGCCGCACGCTGCCAGGTAGCGCGATGCATCGCCGGCCTGGGTGCGCAGCGCGCGCCATGCGGCCGCGGCCATCGCCGCCAACAACAGCGGGGTCGCCAGTACCAGCTGCATGCGCCCCAGGCGGATGCCCTGGCTGCTGAACGCCCATGGGTGGCGGTCGACCAACTGGAAGTGGAGGCCAGCATCGGCGTTGTGCAAGTTCCACAGCAGCAATGGCAACCATGCCAGCGCGCCAATTCCAACCGCCAGCCAGGGCAAGGGACGCTGCAGCGCGCGACGACCTGCCGGCACCAGCAACATCGCGATCAAACCGACCGCAATCACCGCAGCGAACCGGTAGTGACAGAGCCCGCCAATCGTGAGACCCAAGGCGAGTTCGCCAGCAGCGAACCGATCCACCCGACGCAGCAGGCGCAGGCTCGCGTCCAGGCACAGGAGTGTCGCCAGCAATAACGGTGCATCTGGCAGCGCCAGCAGCCCCATGGTCCCCGACAAGGGCAGCAGCAAGGCCAGGCTGCCGGCCTGCCAACCCGTGTGGTCGTCGTATTCGCGCGCCGTCATGCGCACCACCAGCCAAGGAATGCAGGCGCCAATCAGCAGGAACGGCAACCGCAGCGCCAGCGCGTGCTCGCCGCCAACGGCGGTGCCCAATCGTGCCAGCCATGCATTCAAACCAGGCAGGTCGGAGTACGCCCAGGCCAGATGCTGGCCTTCCTGCCAGTAGAACGCCTCGTCCACGAACACCGGCAGGTAGACCGCCAACACAAGTTTGAAGGCAGACAATCCCAGCCAGAGTCCGACGAACCAACGCCTTGCGCATCCAACGCCTGATTCGTCACGTACCACTGTGCAACCTCGCTACACTCGTTGTTCCGCGAACCGAAGTGCCCTGCCCCTCCACGACATGACAGCAACTCCGATGACCGACGCGATCCTACCGGAAGCCCTCCGCACTGCCTTGCGCGACGCGCAGACCCAGGTCAACACGCTGGTGCTGGGCAAACCGCAGCAAGTGCGGCTTGCCTTCGTGGCCTTGCTGGCCGATGGCCACCTGCTGATCGAGGATTTGCCGGGCTTGGGCAAGACCACACTGGCGCATGCCATGGCAGCCACGCTCGGGCTGGCCTTCCAGCGCGTCCAGTTCACCTCCGACTTGTTGCCGGCCGACATCCTGGGCGTCTCCGTGTACGAAGCACAGACGCGTCGGTTCGAATTCCACCAAGGCCCCGTGTTCACCCAGGTGTTGTTGGCGGATGAAATCAACCGCGCGCCGCCACGCACGCAAAGCGCCTTGCTGGAGGCGATGGCCGAACACCAGGTCAGTATCGATGGGCAGACCCGACAACTGCCTGATCCGTTCCTGGTGATTGCGACCCAGAATCCGGTCGACCTCGCCGGCACATATCCGCTGCCCGACTCGCAACTCGACCGCTTCCTGCTGCGCCTCGCACTGGGCTATCCGGACGAAGCCGCGGAGCGTGCGCTGCTGTCGGGCGTCGACCGCCGCGAGCTGATCGCGCAGGTGTCGCCCTTGCTGGATGCCGAGCAGGTCATCGCCCTGCGCCGCGCGGTGCATGGCGTGCACGCCAGCGAGGCGCTGATCGGTTATGTGCAGGCGTTGATGGCGCGCAGCCGCAATCATCCCGGCGTACGAGTCGGTCTGTCGCCACGCGCCGGCCTCGCCCTGCTGCGGGCCGCTCGTGCGCACGCACTATTGCTGGGTCGCGCGCATGCGTTGCCGGAAGACGTGCAGGCTCTTTTTGCTGCCGTCGCCGAACACCGCCTGGTCGGTGAGGCAGACACCGCCGCGTCGACGCTCGCCAAGGCGATCCTCCACGCGGTGCCGGTGGACTGAGTGCTCAGCGCGCTGCGCCGGCGGCTGCAGGCCAAGGTCCAGACATGGATGCGGCCCCGACAGCCGGAAATGCTGCCGGTACGCCTGAGCAGGCAGCGCATCTACATCTTTCCTACAGCCAGCGGCCTGTTCTTCGGCTTCGTGCTGGGCACCATGATGCTGGGTGCATTGAACTACAACAACAATCCGGCGCTGCTGCTCGCGTTCCTGATCGCGGGTGCGGCGCAAGCCAGTTTGTTCGGTGCGCACATGCAATTGTCCGGCGTGGTGGTGACGGCGATGGCCGCCGATCCGGTTCCGGCGGGCGAACCCCTACATTTACGTATCGCACTCGGCGCGATCGATCAGCGCGTGCGCCGCGGATTGCGCGTTGCCCATGGCGACGTGTTCGCCCATGCCAACTTCGACAGCCATGGCGGCACCGTCGAACTGTTGTTGCCGACCCAGAATCGCGGTTTGCTTCCGCTGCCACGCGTGCAGCTGAGTACCGTGCAACCTCTGGGACTGGCGCGCGCATTGGGCTATGCGTGGCCAGACGAATCCCTGCTGGTGTATCCCGCGGCAGAAGCACAGGCGCCGCCGCTGCCAGCACCCGATGGCGATGCCGGGCGCGCGCAGGTCACCCGCGCCGGCGATGACATCCATCAACTCCGTGGCTATCGCCCTGGCGATGCGCGTCGCAGCGTTGCGTGGAAGGCGTCAGCGCGCCGCGACAGCCTGCTGGTCCGCGAATACGAACAACACCGCAGCGAGCAACTGACCCTGGACTGGCAACTGACCGCCGGCGTGCCGTACGAGCAACGCATCCGCCGGCTGGCACGCTGGATCGACGATGCCGAACGCGAAGGCCGCCGTTATGCGCTGGTCGTGCCCGGACAGCCACCGATCCCGATGGGCTTGGGCGCATCGCATAGGCACCGCTGCCTGCGCGCGCTGGCCTTGCTGCCAGTCCAGGCTGCGCATGGCTGACGCATCGACCCGCTCCCCCCTGATGGAACTGCACAGCCGGAGGCTCGTGCTGCTCGCAACCGCCGCGTGCCTGCTGCCGTTGCTACTGCAGTTGCCGCTGTCGCTGGGCCTGGCGTTCGGCCTCGGCGCAGTCGCCATAGCCGCGCTGTCCTGGCGGCATCCGATCACTTCCGCGCTGCGGATCCTGCTGGGAATCTGCGGCATTGCCGCCGTGATCGCCGTGGCCCCGGGCATTGGCCGTGACTCCGCATGCGGTGTACTGGCCGCGATGCTGGCCCTGAAGCCCGCTGAAACCTTCAGCCTGCGCGATGGCCGCAGCCTGGTCGGCTTCGCCCTGTTCGCACCATTCGCCACCTTCCTGCTTGACCAAGGGCCATTGAGCCTGGTGCTGGCATTGGTCGCCATCGTGCTGGCCTTGCTCGCCTTGCAACAACTCGCCCGCGACCAGGCCGGCGTGGAGCCCTTGCCGGGTGCACGCTGGTGGTCTTCGTCGACAGGCGTGTTGCGCTTGCTCGCCTTGGGCCTGCCGCTTGCGATGGCCGCCTTCTGGTTGTTCCCACGACTGCCGTCGCCCGTATGGGGGTTGCCGGACCGTGTGGTCGCGCGTCCAGGCCTGTCCGACAACATGACTCCGGGCGGCTTCCTGGACCTGAAGAACGATGACAGCCCGGCCGCGCGCGTGCAGTTCTTCGGTGCCGTTCCAGCGCGGGAACAAATGTATTGGCGCGGACCGGTACTCTGGGATTTCGATGGGCGAAGCTGGCACCAGATCAAACAGTTGCAACAGTTCCCCTCTCCCGAATTGCGCGTCGGGCCCGCGCGCTGGGATTACCAGATCGATCTGGAGCCGACCGATCTCGACCAATTGATCGCGCTTGACGTGCCGGTGCATGTGCCAGACAACGCGACGATCAGTATCGATTTCACCGCTTATGCGTCAGCCAAGCTCAACAACCTGAGCCGGTGGCGCATGCAGTCGGCCGTGCCCATTTCAATGGACCCGGACCTGTTGGACGCGCTGCGTCAACGTGCGCTCTCGCTTCCCGCAGGCTTCAACCCTCGCACTGTTGCGCTGGGGCGGCAATGGCGGCGCGAGGCTGGCAGCGATGGCGAAGGTCGCAGTGACATGGCCATCGCCAACAGGGCCCTGCAATGGATCAGCCGCGACTTCGCTTACACCCTCAATGTGCCGCTAGCCGGTCGCAACGAAGTCGACGATTTCCTGTTTGATCGCAAGCAGGGCTACTGCGAGCATTTCAGCTCGTCGTTCGTGGTGTTGATGCGAGCTGCTGGTGTTCCCGCACGCGTGGTGACCGGCTATGCCGGCGGCTACCACAATCCCATCGGAGACTACTGGCTGGTCCTGCATTCCAGCGCCCACGCCTGGGCCGAGATCTGGCTGCCACGACGCGGCTGGGTGCGGGTCGATCCCACGGCGGCAGTGGCACCGGAACGCGTCTACGACACGCTCGCCGATCGCCAGCCCGGCCGCGTAGGCAGCTTCACCGGGCTGGTGCCGATGTTCAACGCCAGCGACTGGATGCGTCGCGGCTGGAACGATTTCGTGCTGGGCTACAACACGCAACGCCAGCAACACTTGCTGGATTCGTTCGGCATGGACAAGCTCGGCACGCGGGGATTGCTCCTGATCTTCACGTTCATCGCAGGGCTGGCACTGGCATGGATGGCATGGCTGATCGCGCGCGGTGAGCGTGAACGCGATCCGCTCCTTCGTGCATGGCGCCGACTCGGTGCGCGCTACACACGGCTTGGTCGAGGCAGGTTCTCGCATGAACCTGCGCAAACATGGGCCGAACGCGCTGGCGCGGATATTCCGAAGGCGGGAGATCCACTTCGCTCGCTCAGCCAGCGTTTCTCCAACGCGCGTTACGCTGCTGATGGCACCGCAGCAGCGGATGCAGCCAAGTCCCTTGTACGTGACATCGAGACACACCGCCCGTGACATCGCATTGACAGCCATGTGCGACCCTCCATGCCACCCCTCACCACGTATCACCCGCCACTTCCAGGAACCGTCATGAACATGCGCCTGATCACCACCTGCATCGCGACAGCCCTGTTGGCAGCATGCGCGACGCAGCCCAAACCGCTTCAGGGCCAATTCCAGCCACTGAATGCGCATGAGGCCGTGACCGGGGATTTCACCGGTAGCATGGTGCGTTGGGGTGGCCGCATCATTCGCACCGAACCACGTCCTGATCGTACGTGCTTCGAAGTGATTTCAACCAAGCTGTCGAGCAATGGTCGCCCGTATTGGGCCAGCGACGATACCTGGGGACGCTTCATCGCGTGCCGGACCGGGTTCTATGATCCGGCACTGTTTCAACCCAACCGCGAAGTCACGTTCACCGGTCGAATAGATGGCTACGAAGACCGCAAGGTCGATGGCTTCGTCTACAAATTCCCGCGCGTCACGGCGGACGTGGTGTACCTGTGGCCACAAACGGAGCGGGTCAACGTCGTGACAAGGCCGGCATGGCAGATTGGGCTAGGCTGGGGTTGGTAAGCGCAGCACACGGCTCTTGCTTCAGGTCGCGGTGCCGAACCGACCCAAAGGTTCTCCGGCCAATAGATGCAGGTGGACCTGGAAGACGGTCTGCCCGCCATCGCCGTTGCAATTCATGACGATGCGATAGCCGTCCTCTGCGAACCCTTGCGCCTTGGCGTAGCGCGCCGCGGCCGTCGCCAGCCTCCCGATCACCACCGCTGCTTCTTCCGGCACGTCATTCAGCGTCGCGAAATCCTGCTTCGGCACGAACAGCACATGCACCGGCGCTTGTGGCGCGATGTCCCGGAACGCGAACAGATGCTCGTCTTCATGGACCATCTCGGCGGGGATCTCGCGACGCAGGATCTTGTGGAAAATCGTCTCGCTCATCGCATGGCTTCCTTTGCGTCCTGATGTCTTGGTAGGTCATTTGGAATTTCGCTGCGGCTGCCGAACGCATGCGACAACGTGCCACGATCCACGTACTCCAACTCCCCACCCAACGGCACGCCATGCGCGAGTCGACTCGGGTGCACATGTTGCGCGCGCGCCAGTTGGGCCAGGTAATGCGCGGTAGCCTCGCCCTCCACCGTCGGGTTGGTGGCGACAATCAATTCCGTGACGTCGCCCTCGCCGAGGCGCTGCACCAATTGGTCGAGTCCCAGCTCACGCGGGCCAATGCCGTCGAGCGGGCTAAGTCGTCCCTGCAACACGAAGTAAAGCCCACGGAAACCGGTCGCCTGCTCGATCGCCAAGCGATCCGCCGGTGACTCGACCACGCACAGCAAGTGCGCATCACGTGAACCGCTCGCACAGGTCGGGCAGGTCTCGGTCTCGCTGAAATCGCGGCAGCGCCGGCAATGGCCGATATGCTCCATCGCCTCCGCAAGTGCATGGGACAAGCGCTTGCCACCTTCGCGCTGGCGCTCCAGCAGGTGATAGGCCATGCGCTGTGCGGATTTCTGGCCGACGCCGGGCAGCACGCGCAGGGAGTCGATTAGTTGTTCAAGGAGCGAAACACTCATTGCGATTGCGTCATTCAAGCAGGCAGGAACGGGATCCCGGAACTGCCCGGGATGACGGCACGATCAAAACGGCAGCGTCATGCCCGGCGGCAACTGCATGCCGGACGTGGCGGCGGCCATCTTGGCCTGGGACTCGGCATTGATCTTGTTGACCGCATCATTGAAGGCCGCAGCGATCAGGTCTTCGGCCATTTCAGGATCAGCAAGGGCTGCGGGATCGATGCGCACCTTGCGGCAATCCATGCGCCCACCGATCGTCACGCTGACCATGCCGCCACCGGCACTCCCGGTCGCTTCCAGTGCGGCGACTTCTTCCTGCGCCTTCTGCATGTTTTCCTGCATTTGCTGCGCCTGTTGCATCAACTGGGCAATGTTTCCACGCATGTCGTTTACTCGTTTGTTCGTTGCAAAAGATCTGGCGACGGACGACGCCAGGTTCAACCGTCGCCGAGCGGCCGGATCGAATCGGGCACGATCTGCGCGCCGTGCACGTTGACCAGCCGCTGGATGTCGGGGTCGGTGGCGAATCCTTGTTCCGCACCGGCCTGTTTCTCGTCGCGTTCGCGGGCATTGCGCACGCGGGCAGTGTCGCCACGTACTTGTCCGGTCTCGAAACGCAGTTGCACCGCACCACCCAGCATGGTCGCTACTGCATCCCCCAACTGCAGCACCAGGCTGGGTGATTTGAGGTGTTCGTCGCCCGGCGACAGCAACAGCTGCAAAATCCCGTCGGTATGCGCGACGAAACCAGCGTGTTCGGCCAGCAAGCGCACCGGACCGCGCACCGCACTGCGCCTCACCAGGTCCAGCCAGTGCTCGCTATCGGTGACCAGCAGGCCCGCTGCAGCCGGGGCGACTGCGGGCGCGGCAGCCGAAAGGACGACAGGCGCTGCAACTGGGTGGTCGGGTTTGGGCTCACGCGGCGTTTCGACGCGATCAGCCGCCACTGGGTTCGATGTTTGCACGGGCTTGGTTGAAGCACTCACTGCTGCCCGAGCCTGCTCCGCAGCATTGCTTGAAGGTGGCCTGCGTGCCGTCGGTGTCAATGCGGATGTGGATGCGGATGCGGATGGCGAGGCTGTTGCGCGCGGCGCCGTGTGCGCACCATCCGAGTTCGGCCGGAACGCCAGCATGCGCAGCAGGCTCATTTCGAAGCCGGAACGCGGACTGGGTGCGTGGCCCAAGTCACGACGTCCATTCAGCGCCATCTGGTACCAAAGCTGCACGAGCTCAGGGCGCAGTTGTCGGGCCAGCCCCGCAACATCGACCGCATCGCTGGTGACTTCGACTTCCGGCACCAACTGCTTGACTTGGATGCGATGCAGCGCATCGCTGATGGCGTCCAGCACACTACCCCAATCCGGTGAAAATTCCGCCAGTTCCGCGGCTTCTGCCAACAATCGCGCACCGTCGCCGTCGCCCAGCGCCGACAGTAAAGCCTGCACCCGGCTGCGATCGACAGTGCCCAACATCGTGGCGATCGTCGCCGAATCCAGGCGCCCACCAGAATAGGCAATCGCCTGGTCCAGCAGCGACAGGCCGTCGCGCAAGCTGCCATCCGCTGCGACTGACATCTGATGAATCGCGTCTTGGTCGGCCTCGATGTTTTCGGCGACCAGGATTTTGGCGATCTGGCCATGGATCTGCTCGACGTCCAGCCGCTTGAGGTTGAACTGCAGGCAGCGCGACAAGACCGTCACCAACAGTTTTTCCGGATCGGTGGTCGCGAACAGGAACTTCACGTGTTCCGGCGGCTCTTCGAGCGTCTTCAACAGCGCGTTGAACGCCTGCTTGGACAGCATGTGCACTTCGTCGATCAGATAGACCTTGTAGCGGCCACGCGACGGCATGTATTGCGCGTTCTCGATCAGCTCGCGCACGTTGTCGACGCCGGTGTTGGATGCGGCGTCGATTTCCAGCAGGTCGATGTAACGGCCGGCATCGATCGCCAGGCACGTCTCGCACTCACCGCACGGATCCGCACCGCTGCCGCGTTCGCAATTGAGCGACTTGGCGAAAATGCGCGCGATCGTGGTCTTGCCCACCCCACGCGTACCGGTGAACAGGAACGCGTGGTGCACGCGACCGGTTTCCAGCGCGTTGGTCAGCGCGCGGACGACGTGTTCCTGCCCGACCAATTCGGCGAAACGCTTGGGGCGCCATTTGCGGGCGAGCACGAGATAGGACATCACCCATTCTGCCATGGCGCAGGCGCGGGCCCAGTGCCGAATCAGCGGCGGCGCATGATTTCCTTGTGGCGCAGCGCCGCCGTCGCTAGAATGGCCGGTTCCGGAGAGGTGTCCGAGCGGTTGAAGGAGCACGCCTGGAAAGTGTGTAAGCGTCTAAACCGCGCTTCGGGGGTTCGAATCCCCCTCTCTCCGCCATAGTTCCACGCACTACGCTTCAAGCTTCAATCCGTCCTCCAAGACGCAGTCCTATGGTGGCCCCGTCGGCCCCTCGCGACGCTAGATCGAAAACTCCGCCAGGGCCGGAAGGCAGCAACGGTATCGATTGACGCGGGTGCCGAGGTCAGTTGGC
>JBKJOY010000299.1:0-7118 GCA_046595415.1 Thermomonas sp. | reverse complement strand
GGTCGACGAGCCGCAGGCTGCAACACCTGTCGTGACCCCAGCAAAGCTCGCCCCGCCTGCGTCGATGGCAACCAGTGCGTCCCCCGCAGCTGATCCGTCGCCTGCGGCACCGACCTCCGTCGTCGCTACCGCGTTATGCCTCAGCTTTGGTCCATTCGCGGATGCCGCGACCCGCGACGCGGTGCGCCCGCGATTGCAAGCACTGAGCCAAAAACTCGTAGCCCGCGATGCGCAATCGCGCTCGGCGCGGGGCTGGCGCGTCTACATGCCGGCGTTGGCCACGCGCGAGGCCGCGCAGGAACTCGTGGAAAAGATCAAAGCCGCCGGCATCAATGACTGGTACATCATCGCCAATGGCGACGAGGCCAACAGCGTGGCGCTGGGCCGCTACGGCAGCGAAGACGGTGCGCGCCGGCGCGAGGCACAGCTGGCCGCGAAGGGCTTCACCGCGCGCGCCGAGCCGCTGGGCGATACCCCGCCGCAATGGTGGCTGGATGCACGTTTCGCACCCGATGCCAGCCGCGCGGCACTGTCTGCAATCGCACCTTCCCGATCGCTGGACTGCGCCCGCGTGCCGTAATTCGCCGCAGGCGATGGCGTGGCAGGCTAAAATCCACCCACATCGCCGCTTTAGCTCAGCTGGTAGAGCAACCGCCTTGTAAGCGGTAGGTCATCCGTTCGATTCGGATAAGCGGCACCATCCCACGGCACGGGTGGACGCCACGATCACGCGGTACCCGCTGTCGCGTCTTCTGCGGTCGTCCATGCGTAGCCCACCCGAGGACGCCGCATGACTCACGCCTATCCCCCCGTTTCCATTTTTGGTGTTCCCACCGACATCGGCGCCTCGCGCCGTGGCGCGTCGATGGGGCCGGAATCATTGCGTGTCGCCGGACTGGTGGAAGCCATTGGCAAACGTGGCGTGGAGGTGCACGACCTCGGTGATCTGACCGGTCCGCGCAATCCGGTCAGCAAGCCGGTCGACGGCTACCGTCATCTGGTCGAAGTAGTGGCCTGGAACCAGGCGGTGTTCGATGCCAGCACCCGTGAACTGCAAGCAGGCCGCATGCCGATCCTGCTCGGCGGCGACCATTGCCTGGGGATCGGTTCGATCGCCGCGGTGGCCGCGCATTGCCGCACCCAGGGCAAGAAATTGCGGGTGCTGTGGCTGGATGCCCACGCCGATTTCAATACGCGCGAAATCACTCCGTCAGGCAACATCCACGGGATGCCGGTGGCGTGCCTGGTCGGGCTGGGACCTGAGCAATTGACCACCATGGGCGGGCCGGCACCTGCGTTGCTGCCGGGGCAGATTCGCCAGATTGGCATCCGCTCCGTGGATCGCGGTGAGAAGCGGCTGGTGCAGGAACACGGTCTCGATATCTATGACATGCGCTACATCGATGAAGTCGGCATGCGCCGGGTGATGGAGGAAGCGCTGGATGGGGTGGATGCCGACACGCATCTGCATGTCAGCTTCGATGTCGACATGCTGGATCCTTCCATTGCACCCGGGACAGGCACGCGGGTGCCGGGCGGCGTGAATTACCGTGAAGCGCAACTGATCATGGAGATGGTCGCCGACACCGGCCGCATGGCGTCGCTGGATATCGTCGAAGTGAATCCGGCGCTGGACCGGCGCAACGCGACGGCGAAGCTGACCGTGGACCTTGTCGAAAGCCTGTTCGGCAAGTCGACCTTGATGCGCGATTAATCAGTCGCGAACCAATGCGGTTCATCCGCGGTTTGGGCAGCCGGCATGGATTGCACGCGGGCTTCACGCCCAGATGCGCTTTGATGATGGCAAGCGCAATCCACCGGATTGGGCGGCCGCGCCAGACAGCCGGCTATCACCAAGCACTCCCAGGAGATTCCCATGAAGCGTTTGTTTGCCCTGTTGCTGCTCGCCTCGTTTTCCACGTTTGCCCTGACCGCTTGCAACACCATGGCCGGCGCCGGCAAGGACGTTCAGAAGGTCGGCGAGAAGGTCGAGAGCAAGGCTGAAGACTGCAAAGACGCCAAGTGCTGATCGCTAAATTGATCAAGTAGTACTTGCCAACCGACCAGGGAAGGCGACGACGCAAGGATGCAGGACGGGCCAGGGAAACCTGGCCCGTCTTTTGTTGTGTCGATACCGCAAGCGCGCCCATCCGGCCACCTCTTACCAGCGCGGCGGATCGGCCACGAACCCGTTCGGGAATGCGCTCGGTCCGCTGTTGGAAACGGGTCCGTAACGACCCGGTATCACGCCGATGGCGACCAGCTTGCCGACATCGTCATAGCGGAGTTGCTCGACCTGTTGCGGGCTTTGGCTGGCGCGCACGAATTCGGTTTGTCCCACTGGCGCCCATTCACGCTCGCCATGGCCCGTGCCAAGACGTTGCGGTTCGGCTTCCGAGGCCGCCATCGCGCGGTCTGCCGAGCTTGCAGCCGGCGCCGCTTTGGCCATGTTGCCGGACGCTCGCCTGTCGCTCTGCGCCTCACTTCGCGCCTGCGCAACCGGCGGCGCCATGGGTGAATATCGCGGTTGTGGCCGCACCTGGCGCTCACGGAAAACGGCGATCCCGACCACACCGACGTTGTCAGGCCGTCCGGTGCGCGCCGCGTAACTGTCCGGCAGGTCGGTGAAGACGAATTGGGCAACGTCGTCCAGGGACTTGCGCCAGCCGGCGATATCGGCGGTTTCCCAAGGATTAAGTACGTAACCGGCCTGTGCGCCCGAGGCCGTCTGCCCACTGACGGCATTCACGCCATCGACCGACAGGACCACCAGCACGCGCTCGCCGGTGGTGTTGGTCAGCCGCACCGAGTAACGATGGCCCGGGACACCGGCAATCCAGTCCTGGCCGCGATAGCCGTATTCCGGCAGCGTCTGCCCGGTGTCACGGTCGACGATGTCGAAGCCGACCAGGTCGCGGGCGAACAGCGGCGAACACGCGGTGGCGGACGTCAGGGCAAGGGCGAGGACGATCGGCAAGTGGAGCGATAGGCGGCGGATCATGGCGGTCTCCGGAGTGGCGTGAGGTGCAGGCAAGGGGCGCACGCGGCGCAAGTGGATTGCCTGGATGCAAACGCCCCACCCCGGGAAACGGGGTTGATGCCATCGCCGGTTAAACTGTGCGCCGCATCGATGGCACTGAATTCCATGAGCAAGACCCGCGTCCTGACCGGTATCACCACCTCCGGCACCCCGCATCTCGGCAACTATGTCGGCGCGATTCGCCCGGCGATTGCCGCCTCGCGCACACCCGGCGTGGAGAGCTTTTATTTCCTCGCCGATTACCACGCGCTGGTGAAGATCAGCGAACCAGCGCGGGTGCAGCGCAGCACGCTGGAGATCGCCGCTGCATGGCTTGCCTGTGGGCTGGATCCGCAGTCAGTGTGGTTCTATCGGCAGTCCGATATCCCTGAAATCCCCGAGCTCACCTGGCTGCTGACCTGCGTGGCCGGCAAGGGCCTGCTCAACCGCGCGCATGCCTACAAGGCGTCGGTCGACCGCAACCGTGCCGAAGGCGAGGACGACGATGCCGGCATCAATGCCGGGCTGTTCATGTACCCGGTGCTGATGGCCGCCGACATCCTGTTGTTCAATGCGAACAAGGTGCCGGTCGGCCGCGACCAGGTACAGCACATCGAAATGGCGCGCGACTTCGCCCAGCGCTTCAATCATCTATACGGAGCGCACTTCGTCTTGCCGGAAGCCGCCATCGAGGAGCAGGTCGCGACCTTGCCGGGTCTGGACGGTCGCAAGATGAGCAAGAGCTACGACAACACCATCCCGATGTTCGCGCCGCGCGCGGAGTTGAAGAAACAGATCGCCGGCATCCTCACCGATTCACGCGCACCCGGCGAAGCGAAAGACACCGAAGGCTCGGCGTTGTTCCAGATCTACCAGGCCTTCGCCACGGCCGACGAAACGGCGGCGATGCGCCAGGCGTATGCAGATGGCATTGGCTGGGGCGATGCGAAACAACAACTCTTCGAGCGCATCGACGCCGAAGTGTCGCCGTTGCGGGAGCACTACGAAACGCTGATTGCCAAGCCTGCCGAGATCGAGGCCATCCTGCGCGATGGCGCGCAGCGTCTGCGCACTGCGCATGCCACCCCGATGCTGCGGGCCCTGCGCGATGCGGTGGGGCTGCGTGATCTGTCCCATGCCGGCGATGCAGGCATGCGGGCAACCGCAACCAGAATCGATACCGCGATGGCACCCACCTTCAAGCAATACCGCGATGCCGATGGCAAGTTCTATTTCAAGCTGGTCCTGGGCGAACGCGTGTTGCTGCAAAGCGCGGGCTTTGCGTCACCGCGCGATGCCGGCCAGCGCATCGCCCAGCTCAAGGTCGGCAAAGCCAGGCAAGGCACCCTGGAAAGCGACCAGCTCGATTTCAGCCTCGGCGAAGGCGTGAGCGACGAGGACGTCAATGCAGCCTTGGCTGCGTTCGTGGCGGCGCAACTGGACGGCGAGGCCGCCGGCACGTGAGCCTGTCCACGCTGCCGATCCTGGCGCTCGTGTTGTTCGCACCCTGGTTCCTGATCCTGTCGGCGCTGTACTGGTGTTTCCCGCGCCAGCCGCGCACATCCGCCCGCCGCGGGTTCGAAGGCCTGTCATTGCTGCTGGCGTACGCGGGGTGCATTGCGGCGCTCTACTGGAGCATCGGCGTCGCGGACCGCAGTTACGGCGCACTATGGCCGCAGATCCTGGCGACGTCGGTCGGCTACGGCGTGTTCCTCGCTGTGCTTGTCGCGGCTTGGTACGGACGCCGGCGCTGGGTCTTGCACCGGACTTTGCGCACTTAGATTTTCATCCGCCATGTGGCATGGTCACCTGTCAGCAGGAGTGAGTATGGAAACCAGCGGGCTCGAAGCCGCCAGTACCGATGAAGCCGCGCGCCAGTCCGCGCTCGATTCCTTGCGGATCACGGACAGCCTGCCGGAGCCCGCGTATGACGCAGTGGTGCGCTTGGCCAGCATCATTTGCGGAACGCCCATCGCGCTGGTGTCGCTGATCACCCGCAACCGCCAATGGTTCAAGGCCCGTATCGGTCTGGAGCTTGATGAAACGCCTCGCAGCATGGCGTTCTGTGACCATGCGATCCGCACACCGGACCTCCTGATGGAGGTGCCAGACGCCAGTCTCGATCCGCGTTTCAACGAGAATCCACTGGTCACCAGCGATCCCAATATCCGCTTCTATGCCGGTCGCCCGTTGGTGGATTCCAGCGGCCACGCGTTGGGTACGGTTTGCGTCATCGATCGCGTGCCGCGACAGCTCGATGAGACACAGCGCAACGGCTTGTCTGCACACGCAGATATCGTGTCGGGTCTGCTGGAAGCACGCCGCAACAGCCTGCTGGCCGAGCGTGCGCTAGCTGATCGCGAGTTTGCCTATCGTTGCCTGGAGCGCTACCGCAGCCACCTGGAGCAGCGGCTGGCGCAGGACAGCCTGACCGGCCTGCTCACACGCGCGGAAGCCGAGCGCCGCAGCCGTGAATATGCCGAATCTGGCGTCGCCGCACCGTTCGCACTGGCGGTCGTCGACGTCGACAACTTCAAGCGCGTGAATGACAGCCACGGCCATGCGGCCGGCGACAAAGCGCTCAAGCAGGTCGGGCAAGTCATCAACAGCCACGTCTCGGCCGATGACATCGCCGGACGTTACGGCGGTGAGGAGTTCCTGATCGTGCTGGGCCATGGCAGCCGCGAACAGATGCTCGGCACCTTGGAGCAGGTGCGGGCATCGGTCGAAGCGCTCGCGTTGCCATTCCCGTTGACCGTCTCGATCGGCGTCGCGTTCGGCTCACGCGGGCAGGACACCGTGGACGACATGTTCAATCGTGCCGACGCCGCGTTGTATCGCGCCAAGGAATCGGGCCGCAACCGGATTGAACTGGCAGGCCATCCTTCCTGACGGCCTGCCGTTGTTGCCTGTCGCAGGTCAGTTCGGTTGCGCCATGTCGTCCAGCAACGCGGCCAGGAAGCGTGCCGCTTCGCCGCCGGTGCAGGCGCGATGGTCGAACGTCAGTGAAATCGGCATCCGGCGATGGACTTCAATGCCGCCCATCACCGCGACCACGTCATGCGAGAGCTTGCCGGCACCGATGATCGCCACGCACGGCGGCACCACCACGGGTGTCGCATAGCGTCCGGCGAACATGCCGAAGTTCGATAGCGAAATGGTGTAGCCGGACAATTCCGAGGTCGCGATCGAGCGATCCTCGACCTGCGCGCGCAGGCGCTTGATCGCGCCGCGCACACCGACCGCGTCGAGCATGACTGCATTGCGCAACGCCGGTACGAATAGCCCGTCATCCGTGTCGACGGCAATCCCGATGTCCACGTGCGGATGCAGGGTGCGACTCAGGTTCGGGCCGTCGAACCACGCATTGAGTGCGGGCACGGCCTTGCACGCCGCGACAATCGCGCGCACCAGGCGCGCGGTGATGTCCTGGCGGCCACTCCATGCGTGCAGGTCGGCATCGTCGACGATTGTGGTGGGCACCACTTGCGCATGTGCGTCAGCCATGACCCGCGCCATGTTGCGACGCACGCCCTTGAGTTGTTCGGGTTGGCCGGTCGCGGCCACGCCCGGCGGCTGCGTGCGCATCGGTTTGCCGGATTGGGAGATCGTGCTGCGTTGCGCGGGTGCTGGCACTGGCGCATACGCTGCGGGTGCCGGTTGCGAACTGCGCGTGGGAGCAGCGCCGGGTCTGGCGCTGCCATCGGCAGCGGCTCGCTTGACGTCATCCATGCTGACCGTGCCATCGGTGCCGGTGGGCGACACGCGGGTCATGTCGACGCCGAGTTTGCGAGCCATCGCGCGCACCGCCGGCATCGCCTTGACCCCGCCTGACGCGATCGCGGCCTGCGCCATCACCGCGTTGCCGACCTGCATCGCGCCGACCACCGTGCCCGCATCCGCCTTCGCGGCGGGTTCGGGCGCGGCGGGCGCGGCGGGTGCAGCCGCCGGTGCAGGCGCGGGTTCTTCATGCGCTGCACCGTGGCTATGACCGGTGTCCTGGCCTTCGGCGCGCTGCGGCATCGAGGCATCCAGCTCGAACTCCGCCAACATGTGTCCAGTCACCACGATATCGCCTGCGCCGCCGGCCAGTTTCAGC
>JBKJOY010000200.1:0-3151 GCA_046595415.1 Thermomonas sp. | reverse complement strand
CGCGCACCCAGCAATCCGATGTGCTGGCCTGCGCCCACGCCTCGCATGGCGACACCAAGCATGTGTTGCTGTTCCCGGAAGACCCGACCGAATGCTTCGAGTTCGCGGCCGCCGCGCTCGACCTGGCCGACCGCCTGCAAACGCCGATCTTCGTGATGAGCGACCTCGACATCGGCATGAACCAGCGGCTATGTGCACCGTTCAAGTGGGACGCTGCGCGCAGCCTGGATCGCGGCAAGGTGATGAGCGCAGAGGACCTCGATGCAGGCAAGGAATTCGCCCGCTACAAGGATGTCGACGGCGACGGCATTCCGTACCGCACCTGGCCGGGCACGCATGCAAACAAGGGTGCGTATTTCACCCGAGGCACCTCAAGGGATCCGCAGGCGAAGTATTCGGAACGCGGTGCGGATTACATTTACAACATGGAGCGGTTGCTGCAGAAATTCGACACCGCCAAGGTGCTGGTGCCGCAGCCCGCCGCGCAACAGTCCCAGCCGCCAGCGCCGCAAGCCGCGATTTTCTTCGGGTCGACCAGTCCGGCGATGGCCGAGGCGGTCGAGTTGCTACGCGAAGACGGGATCGAACTCGATACCCTTCGCGTGCGTGCATTTCCGTTCCCGGACTCGATCCGCGCGTTCATCAACGCGTACGAATCGGTGTTCGTGGTCGAACAGAACCGCGACGGTCAGTTGCGCAGTCTGCTGATCAATGAGTTCGGCATCGACCCGGCGCGGTTGGTGGCGGTGCTGCACTACGACGGAACGCCGATCACCGCGAGGTTCATCTCAACGTCGATTGCCGAAGCCATCGCCAATCGTTTCACTTGGAAGGATGTTGAAAGCGCTAGGGAACGAATTTCGTGACACATAACGAAGCCCGCTCGACGTATCCAGCAGGGAAACGACATGCAAGGTGACCTGATCGGAATTCTGCAATCGCTGGCGCCGATCATGGCGTCGCTGATGATGTTTGCCGCGTACTTCCTGTTGTGGAGCAAAAGTCGATCGGCGTGGCTCATTGTCGCGATGCTGTCGGTGCTGATTGGATTCGCGTTCATGGTCATCATGAGGATCGCCCCGGGGTTGGCGCAGAGCATGCCGATCTTCTTTCCGATCTGGACGCTCAGCGGCTTCGTCATGGCCATGGCGCTGCTCGCGCATGCAATCGAAGTCTCGCAGCGGCCATCCGCATGACCTATCTCGCCAAGCCAAAGCTCCACCACCCAAGCCTGGGCTGCAATGCGCTGGGGTTTACCCGTCGTGATTACGAAGGCGCGGTCTCGACCCTGTGCGCGGGTTGCGGCCATGACTCGATCTCCGCGGCGATCATCCAGGCTTGCTGGGAACTGGTTATCGCCCCGCATCGGGTGGCGAAATTATCTGGCATCGGTTGCAGTTCAAAGACGCCGACCTATTTCCTCGGGCAGTCGCACGGCTTCAACACGGTGCACGGGCGCATGCCGTCGGTGCTGACCGGAGCAAACCTCGCCAATCGGGAACTGATCTACCTGGGCGTGTCCGGCGACGGTGATTCGGCCTCGATCGGCATCGGCCAGTTCGTGCACGCGATCCGGCGCGCAGTGAACATGACCTACATCGTGGAGAACAATGGCGTGTACGGTCTGACCAAGGGGCAATTCTCCGCGACAGCCGACCAGGGCTCGGTGTCGAAGAAGGGCGTCGCCAACAACGACAGTCCGCTCGACCTGGTCACCATGGCATTGCAACTTGGCGCCACCTACGTTGCGCGCAGTTTCTCCGGCGACAAGCAGCAACTCGTGCCACTGATCAAGGGTGCTCTTTCGCATCGCGGCGCGGCTTTCATCGACGTGATCAGCCCGTGTGTCGCTTTCAACAACCACCCCGGCAGCACCAAGAGCTACGAGTACGTGCGCGAGCACAACGAAGCGATGAACCGGATGGACGTGATCCTGCCGCGCACCGAAATCGCGGTGGACTACGCCGACGGTGAATTGCTGGAAGTCGCCCAGCACGACGGCTCCCTGCTGCGCCTGCGCAAGCTCGACCAGCAGTACGACCCGCGTGACCGGATCAAGGCCATGAACCTTCTTCAGCAGCGCCAGGCGCAAGGCGAAGTGGTGACTGGCTTGCTGTATGTGGACCCCGATGCGGAGGACCTGCATGGCCACCTCAATACGATCGCCGGCCCGCTAAACGGGCTGGGCGCGCCAGAGCTGAGCCCGGGCGCAGCGGCTCTCGAACGCATCAACGCATCGCTGCGCTGATCGCTCTCCGAAGGCAGCGTGATGGCGCGCCCACGGGCGCCATGTTCCAATAGCACCTGAAGCGGGGGTACCACGGACATCGTCCCGTGGTTGAGATAGTCCCTTCGAACCTGATCCGGTTGAGACCGGCGTAGGGAAGCTTCGCGATGCGGCCCAGCCTTCGTGGCGATGCATGCACGCGCCGCCGCTTCGTCCACCTGCCTGAAGGACGAATGCCATGAACGCAGTACCCAACGAACTCATCCGCGACACCGAGCGCCTGTCCGAATCCGTGACCAGGCCGATTCCCGGTTCGCGCAAGATCCATGTCGAAGGCAGCGCCGATGTGCGCGTCGCGATGCGCGAGATCGCGCAGGCGAACACGCAGAGCCTGGCCGGCATCGTGGAAAATCCGCCCATCACGGTCTACGACACCTCTGGTCCGTATTCCGATCCGAATGTCGACATCAACCTGGCGGCTGGCCTGGCGCCGTTGCGCGCCCGCTGGATCGAAGCGCGCGGCGACACCGAGGCGTTGAGGGCGCTGTCGTCCGCATTCGGCCGCGAACGCGAGCACAACGCCCGCATGGACAGCGTGCGTTTCCCGAACCGGCCCTTGCCGCGTCGTGCCAAGTCGGGCGCGAATGTCAGCCAGATGCATTACGCCCGCCAGGGGATCATCACCCCGGAAATGGAATACGTCGCGATCCGCGAGAACCAGCGTTTCGATGAGGTGCGTGATGCGACGTTGCGTTTGCAGCATCGTGGCCAGAGCTTCGGCGCCAACATCCAGACGGTGATCACCCCGGAATTCGTGCGCGACGAGATCGCCCGCGGCCGCGCGATTCTTCCGTGCAACATCAATCACCCGGAAAGCGAGCCGATGATCATCGGCCGCAACTTCCTGACCAAGATCAACGCGAA
>JBKJOY010000131.1:0-8280 GCA_046595415.1 Thermomonas sp. | reverse complement strand
GGCATCGCCGGGCAAGTGACTGCGATCGGCGAAAACTTCATTACGGTCGAAGTTGCTGCTGGCGTGCAGTTGCGCGTGCAGAAGGGCGCGATCACCAGCGTATTGCCCCGCGGCACGCTCAAGGCGGCCTGATCCATCCATTGACTGACAAGGCGCAGGCCGCAGCGGCCATGCGCGGGGTTCCGTGATGCTCGAATACTCCCGTTTCAAATACGCCATCATCGTGGTCATGCTTGCGTTCGGCTTGCTGTACTCGCTGCCGAATGTGTTCCCGCAGATCCCGGCCGTGCAGGTCACCGCCAACCGCGGCTCCAAGGTGGATGTGGCGCTGCAAAAACAGGTCGAGGTCGTGCTGAAAAAGGCCTCGGTACCTTTCGAGTCCAGTGCGATCGGCAAGGACGGCAACCTGCTGGTTCGCGTTGGCAGTGCCGATGTGCAAGCCAAGGCGTCCAGCGTGATCCACGATGCGCTCGGCAGTGGTTTCGTGGTGGCGTTGAACGAAGCCTCGACGGTACCGCATTGGCTGCAGGTGATCGGCGCGAAACCCATGTTCCTGGGCCTGGACCTGCGCGGCGGCGTGCATTTCCTGATGCAGGTCGACAAACAGGCTGCGCTGAAGAAACGGTTCGACGCGACGGCGGAAGACATCCGGGTGTTGTTGCGCGACAACCATATCCGTTACAGCTCGGTGGAGCCGGACGCCAGCGGATTGGTGATCGCCAAGCTTGGCGCCGGGGCCGACGTCACCAAGGCGCAGCAGTTGATCGTGCGTGACATGCCGAGCTATCAGATCGATGTGCAGGGCGAGCAGATCTCGGCGCGTATCCCGCAAGTCGAACTGGACAAGATGTTGACCGAGGCGGTGCAGCAGAACATCGGCACCATCAACAACCGCATCAATGAACTTGGGGTGGCGGAACCGATCATCCAGCGCCAGGGCGCCGACCGCGTGATGGTGCAGCTGCCGGGCGTGCAGGACACCGCACAGGCCAAGCGCATCCTGGGTGCCACCGCCACGCTCGAATACCGCGGCGTGGTCGAAGGCAATGCCTACGACGCGCGCGACACCGGGATCGTGCCGCCGGAAGGTCGGGTCTATATGCGCAAGGAAATGGGCGCAGACGGCAAGCCTATCCCGGTATTGCTCAACAAGCGGGTGATCGCTTCGGGCGAACAACTGCAGAGCGCGTCGTCATTCTTCGATTCGCAGACCGGCACGCCTGCGGTACGCGTGCGCCTGACCAGCGTCGGCGGCCAGCGCATGTTCGACTACTCCAGCGAACATGTCGGCAAGCCGATGGCGGTGGTCTACATCGAGCGCATACCGGAAGTGAAGATCGTCGACGGCAAGGAAGTGCACAGCACCCGCACGAGCGAGCAGGTGATCTCGGTCGCTACCATCCAGAGCAGCCTGGGCCGGGAGTTCCAGACCACCGGCCTGGAGAGCATGAAGGAAGGCGCGGACCTGGCCTTGCTGCTGCGCGCTGGCGCGTTGGCGGCGCCGATGGACTTCGTCGACGAACGCACCGTCGGCCCGAGTCTGGGCAAGGAAAACATTCAGCGCGGCCTGACTGCAGTGGCGTATTCCTTTATTTTCGCCCTGGTTTTCTTCCTGTTCTATTACCGCATGTTCGGCGTGATCACCTGCGTGGCACTGGTGATCAACCTGCTGATGGTGATTGCGCTGATGTCACTGCTGGGCTTCACCCTGACCTTGCCTGGCTTGGCCGGCATCGCGTTGACGGTGGGCATGTCGGTGGACGCCAACGTGCTGATCAACGAGCGCATACGCGAAGAACTGCGTGACGGGATGCCACCGCAATCGGCGATCGCCGCCGGATACGAAAAGGCCTCCGGGACGATTGCCGATGCCAACCTGACCGCGATGCTGGCGGGCGTGGCGCTGTTCGCGTTCGGCACCGGCCCGCTCAAGGGCTTCGCGGTTGCGCTGATCCTTGGCATCGTGACTTCGATGTACACCGCGGTCTCCGCCTCGCGCGGCATCGCCACCCTGATCTACGGCGGCAAGCGCAAGCTGAAGTCGATCGCGATCTAAGCAGGCAGACACAGAATGAAACCTTTCAATTTGTTCCCGTACGACAGCAACATCGATTTCATGCGCCTGCGCTGGATCTCGCTCACGGTGGCGGGCCTGCTGTTGCTGTTGGCGATCGGCTCAATGGCGACCAAGGGGTTCAATTTCGCCCTGGACTTCACTGGCGGTGTCGGCGTCGAGCTTCGTTACGACAAGGCGCCGGACGTCGATGACGTGCGCAAGAAGCTGGATACCTCCGGCTATGACGGCGCACAGGTGCAGGCATTCGGCAGCGGCAAGGATCTGCTGGTACGCCTACAGGCCGATGGCAAGCAGGAAGGCGGCGCCACCCAAGCCAGCAGCATCGGTGATTCCGTGGCCAGGGCCGCTTCGCTGGCCGGCAACCCGGCGACCAAGATGAGCAGCGCCGTGATCAGTGCGCAGGTCGGCGAGGAGCTGGCGTGGAACGGTTTCTATGCGTTGCTGTTCGTGCTTCTGGGCTTCCTGATCTACATCTCCGCCCGCTTCGAATGGAAGTTCGCGGTTGCGGCGATCGTCGCCACCCTGCACGACGTGATCATCTGCGCTGGCTGGTTCGCGCTCAGCGGGCATGAGTTCGACTTGACGGTGCTGGCCGGCATCCTGTCGGTGATGGGTTATTCGATCAACGACACCATCGTGGTGTTCGACCGCGTGCGCGAGAACTTCAAGTCGCTGCGCGTGCCGCCGCGCGAACTGCTCAACAAGTCGGTCAACCAGACCCTGTCGCGCACGATCATCACCTCGTTCGTGGCGTTCCTGACCGTGGTGGCGCTGTACCTGTATGGCGGGGGTTCGCTGCGGGGGATGGCCGAGTCGCAGATGATCGGCATCATCGTCGGCACTTTGTCGTCGATCTTCATCGCTTGTCCGTTGCTGCTGTGGTTGAACGTTACCAAGCAGGACCTGATGCCGAAGGCCAAGGACGAAGCCGCGCTGGCCCGTCGCCCCTAGGAAACAGTTTCAAGTCTGCTGCGCTCGCCGCATCGGGGGCGTGCGGTGCTCGCAATCCTCATGTGCCAACGCTCATTGCGGTTGCTGCGCTCCGTACGCAGCCAATGCGCCATCGCTCGCGACGGCTTGAATTCTATTCCCGGCGTGCTTCAAACAAAGAAAAGGCCGCGCATTGCGCGCCCTTTTCGCATCCTGCGTGCTGGATGGATTACTTGAAGACGGCGGCGTAACCGGACTGCACGATGGTCTTCTGCAGGGCGTCGCTGAGCTTCAGGTTGCCCGCCAGCAGTTGCCGCGATGCAATGCCGCGGCCGTCCAGCGGACCGGTGCCGGCGCCACGGAAGTCGCAGACGCGTCCACCGGCTTCGCGCACCAGCAGGATCCCGGCGGCAATATCCCAAGGCTTTACCCCGGCTTCGAAGTAACCGTCGGTGCGGCCGCAGGCCACGTAAGCCAGGTCCAGCGCGGCAGAACCGGTGCGGCGGACGTCCTCGGCATCACGCAGCAATTCGCGGATGCATTCCAGCTGCGCCGGCGTGCGTTCGCGTTCGCGCGGTGCAAACCCTGTGGACAGCATCGCGCCCGACAGATCCTTGCGCTCGGAGACGCGGATGCGGCGATCATTGAGGACCGCGCCGCTACCACGGCTGGCGGTGAACAGTTCGTTGCGGAGCGGATCGAAGATCACGCCGTGCTGGGTCTCGCCACCTTCAACCAGGGCGATCGACACGCACCAGTGCGGGAAACCGCGCAGGTAGTTGCTGGTGCCGTCCAGTGGATCGATCACGAACAACGACCGGCTGCTGCCCTGTGCGCCACCCTCTTCGCCGAGGATGGCGTAATCCGGATAGGCGCGGCGCAGTTCCTTGATGACGATCTTTTCGGCTGACTCGTCCACTTCGCTGGCGAAATCGAAGCGGTCCTTTTCGATCACGTTGATCGCGTCAAGCTTGTGCATGCTGCGCAAGAGCACGTTGCCGGCCGCGCGGGCCGCCTTGACCATGACATTGACGACGGGTTTCTGCATGGCGTACAGCGCCTCGGTGAAAGAGGTGGAAGGGGGCTTGCGGCGGAAAAGAGCATGCCGGCGCCAAGGCCGGGCCGCGGAGTTTACCATTGACGCATGAGTGAACCAGCAAGCATGGCGCCGATGGCGGCCGAAAACCTGCGCATCGTCCTGGTCGGGACCCAGCATCCGGGCAATATCGGTGCGGCGGCGCGCGCGATGAAAACCATGGGATTGTCGAAATTGGTGCTGGTTGCGCCGGAAAAGTCGCCCGATGGGAGCACCCAGGCGATGGCAGCCGGCGCCGATGACCTGGTCGCGGCGGCACCGGTGTTCACGACCCTGCACGAAGCGGTAGCCGATTGCCGTTGGGTGCTGGGCTGCACCGCGCGCAGCCGGCGCGTGCAACTGGAGGAGCTGCATCCGCGCGATGCTGCGCAGCGGGCGATCCTGGCGACGGCCAGTGGTCCGGTTGCGCTGGTGTTCGGGCGTGAGCGCACCGGCCTGGAAAACGAGGAACTGCAGCTCTGCCACGCGGCGATCCACATTCCCTCCGACCCGGCGTTCAGTTCGTTGAATTTGGCAGCGGCCGTGCAGGTGGTGAGTTACGAGCTGCGCTGCGCGCTGCTAGGCGAGGCAGTGGCGCGACCCGAGGGCATGCGCACCGCACCGCCAGGTTCGCAGGCAGCAACGCACGCCGAGCTGGAAGGTCTGTTCGGGCAGTTGGCCGAAGCCCTCGAACAGATCGACTTCCACAAAGGCCGCGCGCCCGAATCAGCGATGCGCAAGCTGCGGCGGCTGTACCTGCGCGCGAACCTGGACCATGCCGACATCCGCCTGCTGCGCGGCGTGTTGGCCGACACCCAGCGGATGGCGCGCCTGGCTATTGCGGCAGGCGCGCAGGATTAGGTGGCGGCAACCGTGCGCCGTGGCCAACAGGGCACTTGCCGAAACCGGCAAGGCGCCAGCAGAAATCAGTTAGGCTCCGCGCTGGCTTCCGATGCGGTCGTCGCCTTGTTGCAGTCGCTCCGTCCCAAGTGGTCCGCGTTCGCGTCATTCATCTGCGGCTTGCTGCTGGCGGCCCTGCCTGCACTTGTGCCGGCGCAGGCACAGCAAACGGTAGCGGCACCCGTGGGTGACGAGTCCGGCGTGCTGGTGCTGGGGCGGATCAGTGATGATCCCAAGTCGCATTACGAGCAGCTCAAGCCCTTGCTTGAATACGTGGTGCCGAGGATGGCCGGCGTCGGCATCCGCAGTGGCCGCATCCTGATGGCGCGGGATTTCCAGCAGATGGCCAGCTACATGCGGCGTGGCCGCGTCGATTGGGTCACCGAAACGTCCGGCAATGCCGTGTTGCTGGAACAGCGCGCCGAAGCCCGTTCGCTGCTGGTGTCCGAGCGCGATGGCGCCAGCCGATACCACACCGTGGTCTTCGTGCGCAGGGACAGCGCCATCCAGACGCTGAAGGACCTGACCGGCCATAGCGTCGCGTTCCAGAGTCCATATTCGACCAGCGCCTATTACCTGCCCGCCAGCATGTTGCTGGAGTCGGGCCAGCGCATGGAGTTGCTGCTCTCGCCGATGGACCGGCCACCGTCCGATTCAGTCGGCTATCTGTTCGCCCGCACGGAACTCAACATCACGACGTGGGTCCACAAGCGCTTGGTGGATGCCGGCGTGCTCAGCAACCTGGACTGGGCCAGCCCGCAACGCCTGCCACCTGCATTCGCAGCTGATTTCCGGATCGTCGCCGAGAGTCAGGACGTGCCGCGCGCGCTGGTGCTCACGCGTCCAGGGATGGATCCGAAGGTCGAAGCCCGCCTGCGTGAAGTGCTGATCGAGGCCTCCAGCGATCCGGATGCGGGCGAAGCCATGCAGCAGTTCCTGGGGACGTCCCGGTTCCTTGCGCTGACTGCCGAAGATCGCAAGTCGCTGGACCACCTTGGGGCAGGCGTGGCCCGCGTGCGCAGGGAGGTCGAGTGAAGACCCTGCGGATCGGATTGCAGACGCGCTTCATTGCCGCGATCGCGTTCCTGTTCGTGGTGGTGGTCGTGGTCATGGTGCTGCTGTGGAATCGCCAGCAAGTGACCCAGCATGACGTGAGTGAAGTCACCCGCGGGGTCATGCACGAACTCATTTTCGAGCAAGTGCGCACCGACGGCGAGGCGGGAGTCCACCAGCTGGCGGACGCATTGGCGAACCCGCTGTATTACTTCGACCTGGATGCGGTGGGCACACTGGCCCGCGCCGCGCTGCGCGAATCCGATGTCGAGTACGTGCTTGTCTACGACCCGGCCGGTCGCATCCTCCACGACGGGTCCGGCGATATCGCCGCCTATGGCCAGCCGATGGGCGATCCGCTGGCGGCGGAGGTGGTCGCCGCGAAGGGTCCGCACACGCGCGCCGCGGGACAGGCGCTGGATGTCTCCAGTCCGATCATGATCGGTGACCAGCGCCTGGGTGGCGTGCGCATTGGTTATTCATTGGCGGGCGTCGCGCACGCGGAACAGCAAGCGATGTCCGGCTTGCGTGATCGCATCGATGAGGTCGGTCGTCGCAATCTGGCATGGCTGTTGCTGCTGTGTGCGGCGTTGGCGGTGATCGGGCTTGCTGCGGCCCTGCTGGTGCAGCGCATGCTGGTCCGGCCGATTCGGGTCCTGGCCGAAGCCGCGCGCCAGATCGAACTCGGCAATTTCTCGGTACCCGTTCCGGACAGCGGCCGCGAGGACGAACTAGGCGACCTGATCCGTACCTTCGGTAGCATGCGCGAAAGCGTGGCGCGCCACGATCGCGACATCCGCCGGGTCGCTTACAGCGACGCGTTGACTGGCCTGTCCAACCGGCTGGCGTTTCGCGAGGCGCTCGACAATCGCCTGCGTGCCTTGCAAGGCGCGGGCCGGCAGCTGGCGCTGTTGTTCGCCGACATCGACGACTTCAAGCGCATCAACGACACCCTCGGTCATGAGGCAGGTGACGAAGTCCTGTTGCAGGTGGCCGGGCGCATCGATCGCGTGGTGAAGTCCATTCCCGGCGTGGATGCGATGGTCGCGCGCTTCGGTGGGGATGAGTTCGTGACCCTGCTGCAGGCCAGCGACAGCGAACCAGACGGAGATGTCCGCATGCTGGCTGCGCGGCTCGCTGAAGCGCTGGTGCAAGAACTCGGCCAGCCATTGCTGCTGCATGGGCGCCAGGTCTTCCTCGGTTCATCCATTGGCGTGGCGTTGTTCCCGGACGATGCCGAGAGCGCATCGACGCTGATGAAGAACGGCGATATCGCCATGTACCAGGCCAAAGTGGCCGGCAAGAATTGCCATCGTTTCTATAGCCGGACGATGGACCAGGCGGTGGAACGGCGCCTGCGCATGGAACATGACCTGCGCGGCGCGTGGGGACGTGGCGAACTCAGCCTGGCGTACCAGCCGATCTACCGCACCCGCGACCGCGTGCTGGTCGGTGCCGAAGCCCTGCTGCGCTGGGATCACCCGGAAGATGGGGCGATCGCGCCGGCGGTTTTCATCGATGTTGCCGAGCAGAGTGGGTTGATCGAAGCCATCGGCCCCGAAGTGATGCGCGCCGCCTGCCGTGAGGCGACCCAGTGGGGACCCGCCCCCGGCGCCGGCGAACCGCCGTTCGTGGCGGTCAATGTCTCGCCGCGCCAATTGCGCAGCGGTGAACTGGTCCAGCAGGTGACGTCAGCGCTGGAGGAAACGTCATTGCCGCCGGCGCGCCTGCACGTGGAGCTGACCGAAACCGCGGTGATCAGTGACGAGGTCAATGCCAGCGTGCTGCTGGCGCGCCTGCGCGAGACCGGTGTGCGGGTGTGGCTGGACGACTTCGGGACCGGCTATTCCAGCCTGAGCCATCTGCGCCGGGTGCAGGTCGATGGGCTGAAGATCGACCGCAGTTTCATAACCGACCTGCTGCGCGACCCCGACGACTTGGCGCTGACCTCGGCGATCATTGCGATGGCCCATTCGATGGGGATCACGGTCGTCGCCGAAGGCGTCGAAAAACTCGGTCAATATGACCTGCTGCGCGAACGTGACTGTGACCTGGTGCAGGGCTTCTGGCTGGGTTATCCCTGCACGCCTGCAGAATTTGCCAAGCTGTTGGAGCCTCACGCACGGCTTTCGACTGGAGCGGCCGAGCCGGTCTAACCGAGCCGGTCTAGCCGAGCCGATCTAGCCGAGCCGGTCTAGTTGAGCCGGTCCAGCCAGGGTTGAATGGCCGCCATCAAGCCGCCCGA
>JBKJOY010000354.1:0-10115 GCA_046595415.1 Thermomonas sp. | reverse complement strand
TCCTCATCCAGCGCGGTGAACGCGGTCCAGCCGGCGGGATAGGTGACGCGGGCGTCGTACATGATCTGGTGCGTGTAATGTCCGGCCGGGTATAGCGCGGCCGAAAGGAACTGCAGGTTGAGCATGTTCGGCGTCATCACCACGCGGCCTTGCGGCGCGCTGGTCGGTGTCAGGTAGTTGAATTCGGCGGTGATTTCGGTGACGCCTGCAGGCACGTCGATGTGGAACGCGCCTACTTCCACCGTGTCGCGCTTCCACTCCAGCTGCTGGCCGTTGGCCTTGAAGGTGATACCGGCGATCTTGTCCAGTGAATTCTTCGGGGCATGCCCACCTGGCACCCACATCGGGTAGAGCAAGGTCAGCGGACCAGCCTGCGCGGGAATGGTCTGCTTGACCCGGAAAATGCGCTGGGAAAGATTGGTGGCATCCACCTCGATCTTGATCGTGCCGGGATATGCCACGTCGCGTGGCGGCGGAATTTCCTGAGCCGATGCATTGGAAGCCAGCAGGGAAGCGAGGGCGAGGCACAGCAGGCGAGGACGCAACATCGGCAACTCCGGGTTCGGTCAATTCCCGAATGCTACCCGTCTGCTGTCACCACGCGCCTGCCGAAAGGCATGGACGTTGCGTTCAGAGTCACAGTTTCATCGAATGAATCGTCAGCCACTCTGATGCAGTCACGAAAGAGTTTGTCATTGCCGTGGCGAGCCGCCTGTTCGGAAACTTCACCTCCGCCCTGCTGACAAAAGCGCCGTTGGCGACTGCATTCAGACCCTGTCGTCGACCCCGCTGACACCGTCGCGCCTGGCGCAATGCGCGCAGCAATAGAACACCCCGGCATGCTCGGCGCCATGACCGATCACCTTGCAGCCGCAACGTGCGCAGGTGGGCGCCAACATATGGATTGCGCACTCGAGGGAATCAAACACGTGGCTTGTGCCATCGGCGCTGGTGATGGTGAATGCCTTGTCGTAGTCGTTGCCGCAGGTCGCGCAGATGGCCATGGTGCTCTCCTCGAACGAGACCTGGAGTCTGCCCGCGCGGCCGCTGTGACCAGGTGAAGTTCAGGCGGGCTGGTCCGCCTTGGACAGTGCAGGCATATGCGCAGCGTCAGTGAAACGCAGGGTGACCAGCCAGGCCACCACCAGCAGCGCTGCAGCGATCAGGAACGGAATACCCGGCAATTTCACCGGCGCCGCATCGCTGACGAACCAGCCAAAAGATCCGGCAAAGATTGCTGGCCCGGCAATACCGGCCAGCGAGACCAGGCTGGTCAATGCGCCCTGTACCCGACCCTGCTCATCGGCGCCGACCTGGCGGGTGATCAACGATTGCCCGGCCGGCGCAGAGATGGCCCACAGCGCGCTGATCGGCAGGCCAATCAGAAAGATCCAGCCTTGGCCGGCCAGGCCAAATACCGTGAAACCAACCGCGCCGCAGGCCAGGCCCAGCAATACCGCGCGGCGCTCGCCGATCGCCTTGACCAGGCGGCCTACCAGCAGCACGTTGACCAGCACGCTGAGCACGCCGACCAACGCCAGTACGTATCCCACTTCCTTCTGTCCCCAGCCATACCTGTAATCGGCATACAGCACGAAAATGCTGGGATACACGTAGTGCGCGAGGTTGGCGATGAAAATGACTGCAGCCAGCCCGAAAACCTGCGGATAGCGGCGCAGCAGCTTGAGTGAACCCACTGGGTTGGCGTGCGACCAGTCGAACCGCGTCGTGCGTTTTTCGACCGGCAGTGACTCCGGCAACACGAACAACCCGTAGCAGAAATTCAGCAGTGCCAGTCCCGCCGAAAACCAGAACGGCAGGCGCAGGTCGATGTCGCCGAGCACGCCGCCGACCAACGGGCCCACGATGAAGCCCAACCCGAACGCCGCACCGATCATGCCGAAGCCCTTGGCCCGGCCTTCAGGGGTGGTGACATCGGCGATGTAGGCATTGGCGGTGGTGAAACTGGCGGAGGTGGCCGCGGAAATCATTCGGCCGACGAACAGCCACGCCAGCGTGGGCGCCAAGGCCATGAACACGAAGTCCAGGCCCAGCCCCAGGCACGACAGCAGGATCACCGGCCGGCGGCCATGGCGATCCGACAAGGTGCCCTGGATCGGCGAACACACGAACTGGATCAGCGAAAACGCCACCCCGAAACCGCCGACCCACCACGCCGCCGTGGAAACGTTGCCGCCGACCATCTGCTGCACCAGATGCGGCAACACGGGGATGATCACGCCGAACGCCAGTACGTCGATCAGCACCGTGATGAAGATGAAGATCAGGGCCGCCTTGCGGGCGCGCGGCGCAATGGATGCGTTCAATGCAGGGTCTCGATGTGGGTTGTTACAGCGAACGGATGCGGATGATCAAATCCGTGCCGGCTGGCTCAGTGTTCGAAGGCATCGGCAGCGAGCAATGATGCATGGTCGCGAACGTCTTCGGGCCAATGCGAGAGCGCGTCCTCGAGATGCGCGAAGTCACCGGCGAACAACGCGCGAGTGGCGTTTTCGTAGTCCGGCAGATTGCCGGCCAGCGCGTGCATGAAGCGATACGTCGCTTCCTGCGCGACGCGGCGGCGGTCGCTACCGGCGGTGAGCTTGCGCGCATCCTCGACCAGGCGACGCAACGTCACCGAAGCCCCGCCCGGTTGCGCGGCCAACCAATCCCAATGCCGAGGCAACAAGGTGATTTCACGCGCGACCACGCCAAGTCGCGGGCGTCCGGGGCCACGAGCCGGCAAGGCGGCCGGCGTGATGTCTTCAGCGGACTTCGCATTGAGCGTTCGCAACAAATCAGCCGCCGGCAATTCCAATGGCAACTCCACCACCTTGCCGCTCACGTCCTCGAACACCAGGATCGGCTGGTCAAGACTGTTGTCGTAACTCTGCTTGGCCTTCAGTGCCACATGCCGCAACTCACCGCTGGCAATGCGTTGATGGCCGGCAAACGCAGTACAGCGCAGCGTGGGTGTCGGTGCTGACATGGCGATCTCCAGGGCAGACCACATATTACCCGGGCTAAATTATCAGGTCAATCCGTTTGTTGCTCACGCCAATTGGCAGGCAGGCGGCTATGGATGGCCGATGCCGCGATGGCCGCATGACCCACCGCCACGCTGATCTGGTTGAGGGCGCTGACCACGTCCCCGATCGCATACAAGCCTGGGACGCTGGTCTGCATGTGCGCATCCACCAGCAATTCCTCATTCTCATCGACGATGGCGCCCAATGTGGTCGCCAATGCCGACTGCGAGTCGCTGCCCAAGACGGGATACAGGGTGTCGAAGCGATGGGTGACGTCCCCGATCTCGACTTCGCATGCCGTCTCGTCGCAACGCAGCGCGGTGGCGACGCCCAGCAAGACGATGCCGGCCTCGTGGGCCAAGCCCGCACATGCCGCCGAGGGCTCGCCTGGCTCACTGCGAATCGCGGTGACCTGGCGTGAAAAGCTGCGCAGGAACAAGGCGTGGCGGATGGCTTCGTCCGCCGGCGCCAACACGGCGATGCGGTCGTCGCTCGCCTCATAGCCGTCGCAAATTGCGCACAAGCGAACCGCGTGGCGCTCGATGCCAGCCTGCAAACCCTGCATCGCCGGCATCACATCCACAATGCCGGTTGCAAGGAGCACGTGGCGGGCACGCCAGCGTTGGCCATCTTCGCTGGTGGCGACGAATGTCTCGCCGTCCCGCTCGAGTTTGGCAATGCGCCCATGCTCGATATTCGCGCCGTAGGTTTCCGCCTGCTTGCGCAGCTTTTCCAACAAGGCTGTGCCGGACACGCCAAATGGAAAGCCCGGACAGTTGTGGCTCTCCGGAATCCAGCGCGCGCGGCTCTTGCCGGCATCCACCACCACGAAGGCGCGATGGAAACGTGCCAGATAGGTTGCCGCCGTCAGTCCGGCGGGGCCGGCACCGACGATCAGGCAATCCAGCAGCGGCTCAGCGTCCTTGGCCGACATCGATGAACCGCAGGAATTCGGCGCGCGTTCGCGCGTCCTCGCGGAAACTTCCGAGCATCTTGGAGGTAATCATGGAGACGCCGCGCTTGTGGATGCCGCGCGTGGTCATGCATTCGTGGGAACCTTCCACTACGACGCCAACGCCTTTCGGCTGCAAGGCTTCCTGGATGCAGCGCGCGATCTGCGCCGTCATCTTTTCCTGCACCTGGAACCGCTTGGCGTATGCCTCGACCACGCGCGCAAGCTTGCTGATGCCAACCACCTTGCCATCCGGCAGGTAGCCCACGTGCACCTTGCCGATGATCGGGGCCATGTGATGTTCGCAATGCGATTCGTATTCGATGTCGCGCAGCACGATCAACTCGTCGTAGCCGCAGACTTCCTTGAAGGTGCGCGCCATGTATTCGTCCGGGTCGACTTCGTAACCCTTGAACCACTGTTCGTACGCCTTGGCCACGCGCTTGGGCGTGTCCAGCAGACCTTCACGCGTCGGATCTTCACCCGCCCAGCGCAGCAGGGTGCGAACTGCGGCTTCGGCATCGTCGCGGCTGACGTCATTGCGACTGTCGCTCATGGGATCTCCGGCGGAATCATGGGGGGGTCACGCATGGTAAACCAGCACCAAAGGCCGGCCGCATGAAGACGGCCTGTCTGAGGCGGCCTTCTGTGTTCCATTTATGCCAACCCATGTCAGCGCAGATCTGATCGCGCCGAAGACGATGCTGTCTCCACGCTCGCGGTTATGGCGCAGTGCAAAGAAACAGACTTCGGCACGGGCCCCGCTTAGGCAATCGCCTGTCTATTGGTGCTTGGCTTGCAGCCAATCAGCCGCGCCGGCAACGTCAACAACGCGTAAAGCAGCGCAAACAACGCCGAGAACGTGATGCCGACCAGGCGGAACGGCAACGACAACAACCAGACGACCGGCCACAACACCAAGGCCAGCAATGCCAGCGGCCAGCACAGCACCAACAGCACACACCACAGCATCAGTGTCATCAAGGTCTTCAACATTGTTGCTCCAATTCCGCAACGCTGAATGCGCAGTTGCACCAACATTCGCAAACCATGCCCGTCCGGCACAAGTGAGTTGCGATGAAACCCCGTATGTCGCGACGAATCCAGTAGATGCCTGGCCCGCGGTGTTTACTCCGCTGGTGTCGGGGCCTTGAGCGACGTGCTGTAGATCCCGGAACGGTCAAAACAGCACACACGGCGCTTGCCTGACGCGAGCATGCTGCAGCTGTTGCGGATGCGGCGCGCGCGCGTGTCCGCCTGCTTCGACGAGACGAGCCACTGGATCCAGTCACGCCGTGCGATCGGCGTGAGGCTCGCCCATTGCGCTTTCGCATCCGGATGCGCCGCCAGCGCACTGCGCAGGTCTGCCGGGACTCGCACTACGGGCTCTACCGCCGCCGCGGCTATCTCCAGGTTCGCCATGTCGCCAACGTCGATACCTGCGGCCTTGCTCAAGGCCTTGGAGACCTTGAGCCAATGACTCCCTAACCCGTCAGGTGACAATGTGCTTTTGAAAGGCTGGCCACACAAGGTTCCCTCGACGCTGACCAAGCTCCGGGTCGGCAGCTTTTCGCTGGCCTCGACCGGCAACAACACAAAGCGCCAGCTCGCGGACTTCGGACGCGCTGGGCGCAGAAGGATTGCCTTAAAACGGATGCTTGCAGACGATTTGGGCATGCCATCAAGGTAGCGCTCACATCGGTTCGCTGGAATCGGCGATGTCGTTTGCCACAGCATTCAACTCAGTGGCACCCGTGGCACATGGCGATGGCCTACATGCCTGCGAATCTCCACCAAAAAACGAGAAGGCCGCCTTTCGGCGGCCTTCAAGTGCGATCGTGGAGGCGATCGCTTGTACTTCAGTGTTGCTTGCCAGTTTGTTGCTTACCGGCCGTCACCATCCGCATCACCCGGCATTGCACGCTCGATATGATGCCAACCATCGCGCACCGCACCCTTGGCATCATTCCATGCCAAACGCGAATTGCCCTTCGTGGCATCCCAATCGCGCGCCAGCGTGTCCTGTACATCTTCGAACTTCTGGCCTTGGTGCTGGCCATAGGTGTCGTAACCATACTTGTAGGCGGGCTGATAGTCAGTCCACTCATTACCGGCCTTGTAATAAGGCGCGGCCTGGTAGTTGGATTCGAAATGGCTGTTGTAGGCAGTCGGGTTGACCGCCTCAGCGACTGCGCCGCCACCCTTCGCACCCAGAGCGGCGCCAGCGATCGCACCTACAACGGTACCGATCGGGCCGGCAGCCGAACCGATAATCGCGCCGGTCATGCCACCTGCGACTGCGCCAGTACCTTCACCAATGCTGTGGTCTTTCTTGATCTCGCTCATGCTGAAATGCTCCTTGGATTGAATGGAGCCGGCGCTTCTCGTTGCCGACGCAATCAATTTGCACTGCTGCGTGTAGAGACCAAATGAAATCGGTGTTACCGAAACATGAAGAGTCAGCCATGCGTCAGTTACGTGAGTGCAATGGGAAATTACTCGTCGAAGTCAGTGCCCGCGTCTGCCTCATCCCCAAGCTCGAGCAACTGCGAGCTGGCACCGATCGAAAGCGTTTCCACACCACGCAATTTGCGCTCGATTGCACGCGTGCGCACGCCTGCGGACTTGATGCTGTTCTGCACCGTGGCCAATTGCTTGTGGGTCGCGTCCAACACACTGCCGAACTTGCCGAATTCGGTCTTCACCGCACCGAGCAATTGCCACACTTCACTAGAGCGTTCCTCGATAGCCAGCGTGCGAAAACCCATCTGCAATGCATTGAGCACCGCCAACAATGTGGTCGGGCCCACCAAGGTGACTTTATGTTCGCGCTGCAGGGTGTCGAACAAGCCAGGTCGGCGAATCGCCTCTGCGTACAAGCCTTCGGTGGGCAGGAACAGCAATGCGAAATCAGTCGTGTGCGGCGGCGAGACGTACTTGTCGCGGATCTTCTTCGCTTCATCGCGAATGCGCCGTTCCAGCGCCATGCCTGATTGCTGTGCGGCAGCGACATCCGCCTTTTCGTGGGCATCCAGCAGGCGCTCGTAATCCTCGCGTGGGAACTTGGCATCCACGGGTAGCCAGATGGTGCCTCCGTCCGGTCCGCCAGGCAGCCGGATTGCGTACTCAACACGCTCGTTGGAATCCGGCACCGTCGCGATATTGGTGGCGTATTGCTCGATCGTCAGGATCTGTTCCAGCAACGCGCCCAACTGGGTTTCGCCGAACGTGCCGCGATCCTTGACGTTGCCGAGGACACGCTTGAGGTCGCCGACACCGGTCGCCAGCGACTGCATCTCGCCCAACCCACGCTGCACTTGCTCCAGTCGCTCAGACACCAACCGGAACGACTCGCCCAAGCGAGTTTCCAGCGTGGTCTGCAATTTTTCGTCGACCGTTGCGCGCATCAGTTCAAGCTTCTGCGCGTTGTCGGCCTGTAGCTCCTTCAAGCGTGCCTCCAGCGTGTCGCGCATCTCGCCAATGCGCTGCTCGTTGCGCTGGGTGAGTTCGCGCAGTTGCGCCCCGAGCCCATCGGCGAATTGCTGCTGGCGAATCGCTGCGTCCTGGCGACCTTTGTGCGCGTCGTCACTCAAGCTGGCACGCAAGACATCGAGGCGTTGGTCGGTGCGTTCGGTGAGCTCGTTCAGGCGCAAACCAAAGCTCTCGATGCGCTGTTCCTGCGCCTTGGCCATGCTGTCCAGCTGTTCGCGCAGCTCGCCTCGGCCATCGCGTTGTTCACTGCGAAGGGCTTGTTCCAATGGTTCGCGTAGGCGCGCCATCGCCGCGTCCGGCTTGCGCAACAACAACACGATCAACAGGACGATGGCGATCACCACCGCCAGCAGCAACAGGGTCAGCAACAGAGAAGATTCAGGCATTGCGCCAGTGTAGCCGCAGGCGTCGCAATGACTGCGACCGCGTAATTGCCCAGCGCAGCTGGCTCAGCCGCCCAGCAAAGACAGCAAATCCACCGATAGCCAGCTTAGCCAGGCCGGGTTCATCCGGCTGCCACCCCAAACCAGCGACCGATCAAACCGGTTGCCGCCATCGCCATCGCACCCCAGAACAGCACGCGCATGGCGCCTTTGGTCATCGAGGCACCACCCAGCTTTCCTGCAAGGGCGCCCAATAGCGCCAACAGGACCATGGTCACCACACCGATCGCCACCGACAAGTTTGTGCCGCGCCAGAGCCACGCCAACAGGATGGGGGGTAACGCACCCACCGAAAACGCAGCTGCCGATGCGAGCGCGGCCTGCACCGGGCGCGCGGCGAGCGACTCGCTGATGCCCAACTCATCGCGCAGATGGGTGCCAAGTGCATCGTGCGCGGTGAGCTGTTCGGCCACCTGGTGGGCCAACGCCTTGTCCAGGCCCCGGTGCACGTAGATGTGGGTCAACTCCAGCAACTCGGCCTCCGGCGAATGCTCCAATTCATGGCGCTCCTTCGCCATGTCTGCGGCTTCGGTGTCGGCTTGCGAACTGACGGACACGTACTCGCCCGCGGCCATCGAGAGCGCGCCCGCGCTCAATGCGGCGATCGCCGTCACCAGGATGATCTGCGGCGTGGCATTGGCCGCCGCCATGCCTACCAGGAGTGAGCTGGTCGAGATCAGGCCATCGTTGGCTCCAAGCACGGAGGCACGCATCCAGCCGATATGTGCGGTGCGATGGCGTTCGTGGTGGGGCGTGGCAAGCCTGGCCATGTCTAGTCCAGCACCCGGCAGAACACCGCTTTCAGGTAACGCGATTCCGGTACCTGCGCCAGCCACGGGTGGTCGGGGCCGGCGCCGGCAATCTTGAGCACCTGCACCGTGCGCCCGGCGTAGAACGCGGCGCGGCGCAGCATGTCGGTGAATTGCTCTTCGCTGACCAGACCGGTGCAACTGAAGGTGGCGAACAGGCCGCCGGGCTTGACCGCGCCCAACGCCAGTTTGTTCATGTCCAGGTATTTCTTCAGCGCGGGAATGATTTGCTCGCGGTCGCGGGTCATCTTCGCCGGGTCCAGGATCACCACGTCGTACAGGTCTCCGCTCATCGCGGCATCGCGCAGCCACGGGAATACATCGGCCTGGATGAACCTGGGTTTTACGTGATTGAGCTTCGCATTGCCGCGGGCGATCTCGAGCACGTCGGCGTCGATATCAATACCGACCACTTCGCTGGCACCGCGCACCGCCGCATAGACGCCGAAGCCGCCGGTGTTGCAGCACAAGTCGAGTACGCGTTTGCCCGCGCACAACTGCGATAACCATTCCCGGTTCTCGCGCTGGTCGGCAAAGAAGCCGGTCTTGTGCGCGCCGGCGGGATCGGCACGGAAGTGGATGCCGTGCTCGTGGATCAACGCCGCCTGCGTACCCATGGTGTCCTTGTAGTCAAAGCTTTCCTGCTTCTGCACGTGTTCGTCGGCGAAGCTGTGGAAACGGCAGCCGGGGAACTGTTCGCGCAATGCATTGAAGATCCATTCGCGATAGCGCCACGCACCGGCGCTGAAGAATCCAACGACCAGCAGGTCGTCATAGCGATCCACCACCAGCCCGCTGATGCCGTCGCCTTCGGAATGCAATACGCGCCACGCATTGCCGACTTCGTCCAGCTTGAGCAGCTCGCGGCGCATCGCCACGGCTTCGGCAATCTTGCGAGAGAACCACGCCGCGTCGACCGCCACGTCGGGGTCGCCTTCCAGCATCCGTAGCGCGATCCGAGAGTGGCCGTTGTAGAAGCCGCGGCCCATCCAGACATCGTCCACGCCGACCACGTCGACCACGCTGCCGGGTTTAGGGCGCTGCGCGGGCTTTTCGACCAGGCGCTGGAAGATCCACGGATGGGTGGATTTCCAGGCGTTCTTCAGGCGGACGACGGGCAGCGGCTCATTCATTTTCGCGAATCTTGTTGACGGGGCGATAAGACCCAATGCACCATTGTCGCCGAAGAAGGGGAGTAACTCCGCGCACGGCCGTCGTCAATACGGGCACGCTGTCAATACAGCATTCGCCCCGGCACCGTGGCAGGCCTCAAGCCTGTGAGTGAGACCTTCGCCCATCGTGGCGAAGCTGTGCCCTTCCAGTCCCTTGGATTCTGCACCGTCCCAGCCGCAACCGCCGCAAGGCCTTGTTGTTGTGGAGTAATGCATGG
>JBKJOY010000213.1:0-3810 GCA_046595415.1 Thermomonas sp. | reverse complement strand
TGCGCACCTTCCAGCTGCATGCGCGCGTCAACGCCACGACGTTGACGGATGCGGTTGAACTCACGCATGCCGCCTTCGAAAATCGCCTCCAGGCCTTCCACCGACCGGTTGCGCTCGCTGGCACCGGCGTAGAGCTTTGACAACTCCGCGCCTGACCAGAATTGTTCTTCGAACCGGTCCGCCTCACGCTCGGCACGATCGAGCACGCGCTTCTTGCGGAAAATGATCACCCAGGAGGCAATCGATGCGAACAACAGCAAGCCCATCACCAGTTGCACCGGCAGGCTGGCATGCAGCACCAGTTGGAGCATGTCGAAGCCGCCTGCTGCATGCGGAGCCGCGGCTTGCGCGCCGCTATCGGCCAGTTCCACCGCGCTGGCGGCAGCGTTTTCTGGCAGCGCTTGCGGCAGCGATTGCAGCATGGTCGACACGGGCATCAATCGTTCTCCACAAATGATTTCAATTCGGAATCCAATGGCGTGGGGATGGCGCGCGGGCGGAAGCTCGATGCTTGCAGCGCCGCGATCCGCACCTTCGCCTCGACCAACAAGGCATCCCCACGGTAGATCTGCTGGGCCATCTTGAAGCTGGCCCCGCGGCATTCAAGCAGGCGCACGCTGACCTGAAGCTGATCGTCCAGCCTGGCCGCGCCACGGAAGTCGATCTGCATGGCCCGCACCACGAACATCAGGTCGTCGCGGCTGCGCATCGTTTCCTGGTCGAAGCCGCGTGCACGCATCCACTCGCTGCGGGCACGCTCCATGAAAGCAAGGTAGCGCGCGTGATACACCACGCCACCGGCGTCGGTGTCTTCCCAGTAAACGCGGATCGGCCAGGAAAAGGGCTCGCTCATGGGGCAAAAATGGGGTCAGAGTGAAGTTTCGCCCAACCAATGCCGGACGATCGAAGCCATGCGAGGCGAAATTCACTCTGACCCCATTTTTTGCTTGGGCTGAAGATCGTGGGCAGAAAATTCACTCTGACCCCTTTTCCTCTGACGCGCCCTCTCGTTCTGCCTCGACCAACCCGCTCGCGTTGGGCCTGGGCTTGAAGCCGAGGTGCCGATAGGCGCGCGCTGTCGCCATGCGGCCACGTGCGGTGCGCACCAGGTAGCCCTGTTGGATCAGGTATGGCTCGATCACGTCTTCCAACGTTCCGCGCTCTTCGCTCAGCGCCGCCGCCAGCGACTCAACGCCGACCGGACCGCCATCGAACGCATCGATGATGATTGCCAGCATGCGCCGGTCGAGTTGATCGAACCCTTCCGGATCGACCTTGAGCATGTCCATGGCAGCACGCGCGATTGCCACGTCAATCGTGCCGTCGCCGCGCACCTGCGCGTAATCGCGCACGCGTCGCAACAGGCGGTTGGCGATGCGCGGGGTGCCGCGCGAACGTCGCGCGATTTCATCGGCACCTTCCGGGGCGCAGCTGATCCCGAGGATCTGCGCGGAGCGGCGCACGATCCGGGTCAAATCCTCGGTCGAATAGAACTCAAGCCGCTGGACAATACCGAAGCGATCGCGCAGCGGCGCAGTCAGCAGGCCAGCGCGGGTGGTGGCCCCAATCAGGGTGAACGGCGGCAGATCCAGCTTGATCGAGCGCGCAGCCGGGCCCTCGCCGATCATGATGTCGATCTGGTAGTCCTCCATCGCCGGATACAGCACTTCTTCCACGACGGGCGAGAGGCGATGGATCTCGTCGATGAACAGCACATCGAACGGCTGCAGGTTGGTCAGCAGTGCGGCGAGGTCGCCGGCGCGTTCAATCACCGGTCCGGACGTCACCCGCAGATTGACCCCGAGCTCATTGGCGATGACGTGGCTGAGCGTGGTCTTGCCCAGCCCGGGCGGCCCGAAGATCAAGACATGGTCGAGCGCTTCGCCACGGCCCTTGGCCGCCTGGATGAAGACGTCCATCTGCTCGCGCACGGGCTGCTGGCCGAGGTATTCGTCCAGCCGGCGCGGGCGGATGCTGGCTTCCAGGGCTTCGTCGTCGCGGCTGGCGGCGGGGGCGATGATGCGGTCGTCGGTCATCGCTGCATTATGGCCGGGCGCGATGGTTTTTACCGCCGCCTTCCTCGGCTATACCTTCTGCTTCGCCCTCTGGTAAGAGCCGGGTCGCGATCAGATCTCGACCGTGGAACCCAGCTCCACCAAACGATTGCCCGGAATCCGGAAGAACCCGGTGGCCGGCGCCGCGTTGCGATGCATGAGCGCGAACAGCTTGTCCCGCCACGCTGGCATATTGCGATGCGGAGTCGCCACGATCGTCTCGCGGCTCGCGAAATAAGTGGTGTCCATCGGATCGAAATAGATGCCGCCGGCATCACAACTGCGCATCAGCGCCAGCGGCACGTCCGGCGACTCCATGAAGCCGTATCGCACCACCACGCGGTAGAACTGGTCCCCGATGCTGGCCACCTTCAGGCGAGTGTCCACCGGCGCGTACGGCACGTTGAGTGTTTCGACCGTCAGGAACACGTTGCGGTCGTGCAGCACCTTGTTGTGCTTGAGGTTGTGCAGTAGCGCATGCGGCACCACGCCCTTGTCGGCGGTCAGGAACACCGCGGTCCCCGGCACGCGCACGGGAGGCGCCAGCATCAGCCCTGGCAGGAAGCTGTCCAGCGGGATGCCTTCCTTGCGCACGGCTTCGTGCAGCAGTTCGCGGCCGCGGCGCCAGGTGCGCAGGAGCGTGAACACCAGCAAGCCAAGCACGATCGGGAACCAGGCGCCATGGAAGAACTTGGCACCATTGGCGATCACGAAGCCGACATCGATGATGAAGAACACGACGCACAGCGGCAGCACCCACAGCCGCCACTTCGGCCAAAGCGCATTGGCCACCAGTGCCAGCAACAAGGTATCGATCAGCATCGTGCCCGACACCGAGATACCGTAGGCGGTCGCCAATGCCGTGGAACTGCGGAAGATCAGCACGACCGCCAGTACCAGCACCATCAGCAGCCAGTTGATATACGGCACGTAGATCTGGCCGATGGTGTCGCTGGAGGTGTGCTTGATCAGCATGCGCGGGATGTACCCCAATTGCATTGCCTGACGGGCCACAGAATAGGCCCCGGTGATCACTGCTTGTGACGCGATCACGGCGGCCATGGTCCCCAACAGGATCATCGGCACCAATGCCCATTCAGGCACCGACTCGTAGAACGGGTTGCTCACCGCGGCCGGATTCTCAAGCACCAGTGCACCCTGGCCCAGATAGTTGAGCATCAGGCTGGGTAGCACCACCGCCACCCAGCCGATCCGGATCGGCTTGGGGCCGAAATGCCCCATGTCCGCATACAAGGCTTCGCCGCCGGTGACCGCCAGCACCACTGCGCCGAGAATGAACAAGGCGTGCCAACCGTGGGTCATGAAGAACTTCACGCCCCACCAGGGATTGAAGGAATGCAGCACTTCGGGCGCATCCATGACGTTGTAAACGCCGATCGCGGCGATCGAGATGAACCACACCATCGTGATGGGACCGAATACCCTGCCAACCTTTTCGGTGCCGAAGCGCTGGGCCAGGAACACGCCGACCAGAATTGCCAACGTGATCGGCACAATCCAGTCATGCAGGTGAGATTCCGGTGGGCGTGATCGGAACGCTGCAGCGCCGATTCGACGAGCTGACACCCAACGCACGGGTGACCCTGCGAGCGGCGAGCATCTATGGGGAGCGGTTCACGTTCGACCGCGTCGATGCGCTGACACCGCCGCACCTCGCGACCGCCGCGGCCCTCGACGAGCTCGTCGCCGCGGAGCTTGTCGCCAGGCAGCCCGATGGCTTTGCGTTTCGGCATGC
>JBKJOY010000115.1:0-8157 GCA_046595415.1 Thermomonas sp. | reverse complement strand
TTTCGGAGGGCATTGAGCAAACGAGGCGCGAACCAGGCATACATTGAGCACGTGCGCTTGACACGGCGAAGTTGACAGGTTTGGCTCATAAGATCCCGCATCGGGTGAGCCGCATCCAGCATGCCAGGGCTGGCTCGATGGCCAAGACGAGTCGGCATTTCTGACCTACCGTGCATGCTGGATGCGGCTCACCCGATGCGGGATCTTATGAGCCAGACCTGTCAACTTCGCCGTGTCAGGCGCACGTGCTCAATGCATGTCTGGTTCGCGCCTCGTTTGCTCAATGACCTCCGAAAGCGCGCCGTCAAGCCGCAGCTCGTGGAAGTGCATATTGAGGTCGGGGTTGAACGCGCTGCGGTAGGGCAGGATCAGCGTCACTGCTCCGAACTGCGAGTTGAGGCGGTCATCGCCCATCTGAGCCGCCCACCAGCCTGCAGTTACGCGATGCACGGTGCCCGCAGCGGCACAAAGGTGACTGGCCTCGCTACTTGTCCAGATAGCAGCGTTCACTGCCATTTCTATCGGCACCAGAACCAAATGGGTGGCTCATATTGCCATCGCGCAGGTGCGACCACCAATCACCGGTCTGATTGCAAGACAGTACAAAAAGCGCACTATAAAGCCGACAGAAAAAAATATCAGCTTTGAGCGCAATGCACGTCACGCTCCAGGCACCTCAAGAACGTTTTTCTTTTGGGCGGGCTGCAGGCTCACCTGTCTATAGGAGATGGCAATGCCAGGCATGCATGCCACACTTTCCGCGATGATTTCGCCGTTCTATTGGCTCGTCATTTTCGCCTGGTTCGCTGTTTTCATCCTGCTTTTATCGAACGCGAAATTGTTCCTCAAAAGAAGCCGGGTTTTGGCGCTGCTTTGCGGCGCATTGGCCATTGATGCGTTCAGGACTATCGTAGAGAACATTTATTTCGGCCGATTTTTCAACGAGTATTTCGGTTGGATGCCGGTCGCTATCCTCAGGAGCGGAGAACAGCCCGCCTATCTGATTGGCATCAAGTTATTGACCTTCACCTCTGCAATCATCACGTTCGTGCTTCTTCGGCGCTTGATACCAGCGCAGCAAGTCGCAGCGGAAAGGCTCGCAGACCAGGGTAAGGATGAATTGCGACGCGACTTCGCCAAGAGGATTGAGGAAGAGCATGCGAGTCTGAACATGGCGCAATCGGTTGCGAAGATTGGCAGCTGGACTCTCGATATCGAGACCATGGCCGTCACCTGGTCGGAAGAAAACTACCGTATCTACGAGCGCGATCCAGGCACCTTCCAGCCGAGCCAAAGCAACATTCCGAGTTTCTTCTCGGACGAGGATGCTGCGATCAGGCAACAACTTTTCAATGAGTCGCTGGAAACCGGGCAACCCGCCATCGTCGAACATAGATTGATGGTGCCTGGTGGCCGTACGAAATATGTCGAGGAACGCTGGCGGGTCGTGACGAATTCCTCGGGCCGGCCTGCGCGTGTCATCGGCACTTGTCAGGACATCACCGAGCGCAAACAGGCGCAACAGGCGTTGCGGGCATCAGAGAGTTTTGCCCAGGCCACTATCGACTCGGTATCAGCGGATATCTGCGTGCTCGATGAAGATGGAAAGATCATCACCGTCAACTTGGCTTGGCGTGAGTTCTGCCATCAAGGCAATCCGCAGCCGCACTCTTTGCAGGCCTATCTGGGCAGCAGCTACCTCGGTGTTTTCGAATCGGCATTCGGAGCTGATGCCATCGCGGCAACCACAATGGCTACCGGGATTCGCCAGGTAATGGACGGCGTAGTGCCGGAATTCACCCTTGAATATCCTTGCCATAGCTCGACTGAGCAGCGTTGGTTCCAGATTCGGGTCACGCGTTTCCGCGATGCGAGCTCCAACGTCGTCATTGCCCACGAAAATATCACCGGTCGCAAGCTGGCTGAGATAGGGATGAAACGTTTGAATCGCGTTTACGCGGTACTTAGCGAGACCAATATGCTCATCGTGAGGGTGCGCGACCGCGACGAACTTTTCCGGGAAGCATGCCGGATCATGGTGCAGTCCGGAGGACTCGGCATGTCGATGATCGGTATCGTGGATCGGACTACCTGCAGGGTTGCGCCAATCGCTACTGCCGGCGAGAACGAAGAGTTGCTGCAGGCAATGAGCAACGCATTCGCATCCGATGAAAAAGCATTGACAACCCTGGTCGCGAAGGCAGTCGAGGATAAGGCGGCGATCGTATCCAACGATATCGAAATCGACACATTTACAGCGCTTCGTGAGCAGTACACGGAAACCGGATTTTGCTCCCTTGCAGTGCTTCCACTCATGGTTGCGAATGAAGTCGTCGCCATATTGGCTCTGTATGCAAATGAAAGGGATTTCTTCCACGAAGAGGAGATGAAACTACTGACCGAGTTGGCGAACGATGTTGCGTTCGCGATGGACCATATCGAACAGCAGGAACGGCTGGACCTCTTGGCCTCTTATGACCCGCTCACGGGCCTGGCAAACCGTCGCCTGTTCCTAGAACGCCTGATGCACTTCATGCGTGGTGCTGCCGATCATGGCGGAAGGCTTTCGCTGTTTCTGATCGATCTGGAGCGCTTCAAGAACATCAATGACACCCTGGGTCAGACGGCTGGCGACCTATTGTTGCAGCAGGTTGCAGCATGGTTGATACAGCACCTGGGCGATGTGAATCGAGTTGCGCGAGTGGGAGCGGACCAATTCGCCCTTGTCTTGCTGGAGGATAATCAGCTTGGCGACGTCTCGCTGCAGCTGGAAGCAATGATCGAAGCATTCCTCGGGCATTCATTCCTGCTCGACGGCGACAGGTACCGCATCGCCGCCAAGTTCGGCGCGGCGGTGTTTCCAGACGATGGAACCAATGCGGAGTTTCTTTACAAAAACGCCGAAGCAGCCCTGAAGAAAGCCAAGCTCGAAGGTCAACGACATCTGTTCTATGCACCGAAGATGACTGAAACCGTGGCGCAGCAACTGAAGCTCGAAAACCAGTTGCGGCGTGCGCTGGAAAACGACGAGTTCGTGCTGCATTACCAGCCCAAGGTGAGTATCGACAGCGGCCAAGTGATCGGAGTCGAGGCCTTGATTCGCTGGAACGATCCATTGACAGGTCTCGTGCCCCCGGGCCTGTTCATTCCGACCCTGGAACAAACCGGGCTGATTTCTGAGGTGGGTCGCTGGGCCTTGCAGAAATCGCTAGAAGACTATCTGCGCTGGCGCGATGCGGGTTTGCATGCCGTGCGTATCGCGGTGAATGTCTCGCCGCTGCAATTTCGCCACCCCGGATTCATCGCATCCCTTGAACGGATCGTGGCCTCGGATGTGCGCGCTGCGAATGGGCTGGAACTGGAAATCACCGAAGGCATCATCATGGGTGACATGCAGCAGGCCATCGCCAGTTTGCAGGCCATCCGTGCGCTTGGAATTGTCATCGCCATCGACGATTTCGGTACGGGTTTCTCATCACTGGGCTATCTGTCGAAACTGCCGATCGACACACTGAAGATTGATCGCATGTTCGTGACCGACATGGTGGTCAATCCGCGCGGCTTGTCGCTGGTATCGACCATCATCAGCCTGGCGCACTCCATGAACCTCAAGGTCGTGGCCGAAGGCGTCGAATCCGAGGAGCAAGCCAAACTTCTGAGACTACTGAAATGCGATGAAATGCAGGGTTATCTGTTCAGCAAGCCAGTACCTGTGGACATATTGGAAGAGAAATTCTTGAGGCTATCGCCGCAAACCCTCAACCGTATCGACCCGATCAAAAAATCGATCCGATTGGACGACCCTACGGATACGAATGCAATTTAATGGGACATGATGGATGAGTGGTCCCGCGCTTGAGCTCTCGCCAAGTAAATCGCTGGTGCGGCACGTTCGACCAGTGCCGACGCAGGAGTTTTTGGTACCGCATAACCGACGCTGACGACAACGAACTGCGCTTTGTGGATAAGCACGGAGTTGCGTAACGCTGAGGATCCGTCCGCATAGCAGCGAGAATTCATAGGTGAGTCAAACGCTTTTTTGCACAGCATGTCGAGTTGCGCTGGTCGCGCATGTCTCTATTTCGGCGACGATCGGAACTTCGCGAATGGGATTCGGCATCGCGGGCCTCGCCACCTCGCCGTCCGCTGCCATGTAATACCCGCCAAACGATCACGCTGTCGTCGCTGGCGGTGCCGAACAACACGCCCAGGGTTTCTGATTTCCCAGCCTTGGCGCCGGCCGGTGAGACGTGCTGGTCCTGTAGCGTAACCAGCCCGCGAGTGGGTTTCGTCGCGTCGGAAAACGTGGGATCTGCGAAGTCGGCGGACCAGAACGCCTTGCCGTGGACCTCGTGCTGAAAGTCGAGGCGGATGTAATCAACGTAACGCACTGATGGTTAGCTGCGAGTTATCTGTGCGCGTAGTTGGCTTCCGTCACCGAACTTGTTGGCATGTGAGCTGCCCAACACGCCCAAGGCGCACAGCATTGCAAGAGTCCGTATCGTCTTCTGCCTGACCTTTCCTCGACTACCTGAGATAGACGGCTGCCTCAAGTCTTGCGACCAGAGATCAAATCGCGATCTTGTTGGATGTGATTCTTGCACTGGAGCGCAGGATGTCATCTTGAGAACAAGAGCGTGTCTAGGACCGTATCCCAGCACAGGTTGCTCGGCTCGGCGCGTTCGACCTCCGGGTTATTCTTGCTGTAGCCACCGGTCACGATGAAAACGATCGCGACGAGCTCACGTTACAGCGCGAGTCGTTCGCGCAATTCACGCGCCTGCCGCCGCGAGACCTCGACCTCGGCGCCGTCCTTCATGGTCAGCGTATAGCCCTCGCCTACCGACAAGTCGATCCCCTGCACCAGACGAAGGTTGACCAGGGTGTTGCGATTGGCGCGGAAGAACAGCGCCGGATCAAGTCGTGATTCCAGCGTCGCCAGACTGCGGCCCAGCAGCGCTTTCTCGCCGCGGAAATAGACCGTTGCGTAGTTGCCGTCCACCTCGATGCGACTGACTTGGCCTAGTTGCACAAACCAGCACCGCTCTCCGTCGCGCAGGAATACCTGGTCGTCCGCACGGAGCATGCATCGCGCGTCGGCGCGAGCCTCTGCCCGCGCCGGCCGTGCCCGTGCGAGCGCGGCTTCAAGCCGGTCGGCCTGTACGGGCTTGAGCAAGTAGTCCAGTGCATTGGCTTCGAAGCCACGCAGCGCGTATTGATCGTAGGCGGTGGTGAAGATCACCTGCGGCGCCTGATCCAGACCGTCGAGCACGTCGAAGCCGGTGCCGGACGGCATCTGGATGTCGAGCAGCACGACGTCCGGCGACAGCTGGTTGATCGCGTCTCGCGCAGCCGGTACGTCGTCGGCCTCGCCGATGCACTCCACGCCGGCGATCGCCGCCAGCAGCGTGCGCAACTCCTGCCGCGCCAGGCGGCTGTCGTCAACGATCAGGATGCCGAGCGTCATTGCGGAATCTCCAGTCGCGCATGCACGCCGTCGGCGTTCTGATCGAGGGAAAAGCGGCCAGCGGATTCCCGCAAACCCTGGCGCAGAAACGCCAACCCCACGCCGGTGCCCGTGGTCGAAGCGCCGAGCAGGCCGGGATTGGTGACGTCGATGATAAGAACATCCTCGCGACGTGCCGCCTGCAATGACAGCAGACCACCACCCGCGGTGCGCGCAATGCCGTGCTTGATCGCGTTCTCGACTAGCAACTGCAGTGACATCGGTGGCAGGCGGGCATCGAGCACGGCGGGATCGACCTCGATACTGACGCGCAGGCGTTGCTCGTAGTGCACAGATTCGACCGCAAGGTAGTCGTCGACCACGGCGAGTTCCTCGCGCAGAGTTGTCCATTCGCGTTGGCTATGCTCGAGCGCGTGCCGCAAGCTCGCCGACAGGCGCGTCACTAGTTCGCGCGCCCGTTGCGGGTCTTCGAGAATCAGAGCGCGAACGTTATTGAGGGCATTGAACACGAAGTGCGGATTAAGCCTTGCGCGCAGGGCGTCCAGCTCGAGTGCGCCGCGTGCCGACTCCGCCTTTAACGTCGCGATTTCGCTGTCGCGGGCACGCCTCAACGCCCGCCGCCCGACCCACGCCGCGGTCCAGAACCCCAGCGCCACACAGGTGTTGATCCAGTAGGCGAATAGAGGCCCCCAACCGTAAGGCGTCGCGTTCGGCAGGGTCACCCAGTGCAGGCGCAGCGCCGGAATCAACACTGCCGCGATGCCCGCCTGTGTTGCCGCGCCGATCGCGCCGATCGCGACCAGCAGGCGAAGTGCCAGTGCCCAGCCGCCTAGCCCGAACCATCCGAGGCTATTTGCCTGCGTCCGGAGCACGCCGCTGCCGAGCCACAGGAAGAACGCGAGCGCCACGCAGATCAGCAGCATGCCGGACGACAACGTCCCGCCAAACACCGTGCCCATGCCGATGGAGATGCCGGCATAGGCTGCCCAGACGAAGCCGTTGAGGATCCAAAAACGTCGGGGGGACGCTTGCGTCATCGATATGTCACTTGGCCTGCGGATGGGCCGCGAGGACCTCGCGGATGTTTGACTGTACCCACGTCGGGTCGTCCCACATGAGGAAATGGTAGCCGCCTTCGCTCATCTTGATGTCCACGCCATCGAGCCCCGCGTACTGCGCGCGGAAAATCTCCGCGGTGGACTCCTTGGTGGAGCCATACGGTTTGTAGGCGGCCCAGCTGCCGAGGACCCGCGTGGGCGAATGGATCTTCGGCAGCTGCGGGCGCAGGTCGGTCGTCATCAACTCGTACATTGCCTGGGTCGTGGTGCCGCGGTCACTGGTGCGGCCCCAGTCCTTGAGCGTATCGACACGCGCCGGGTCCTTCGCCATGGTGGTGACCGCGGCTTCTGCGCCCTTGAGGTAGGTCGCATCGTCGGACGCGTGCATTTGGGTGCGCATGCCCTCGGCCATTGGCCGGCTGGATTCGATCGTCGCAGCCGGATTAGCTGCTGCAGGTAAGAACGGAAGAGAATCGACAATCACAAGCGGTCCGACCGCGTCGGGCGCCGCAATCGCCATCTCCAGTGCGAGCGCGCCGCCCAGGCTGTGGCCAACCACGACGGGCTGCTTCAAGTGGCGTGCCTTCGTGTACGCCAACAGGCGGTCCCGCATGCTGTCGAGGAACGCGGCATTCGCAGTGGCCGATGGGGCCAGCCCGGCAAAGCCCGGCAAATTCACGATGTGGCATTGCACGTGGTCGTTCTGCAGCGCGGCGCATGTGTCCCGCCACGTGCCGGCACCGCTGTTGAGGCCGGGAATCATCAGAACGGGGCGGCCCTTGCCGACGACGTCGATCGACAGGTCCTGGAAGTGTTCGGTGGCGGCAGAGGCACTGCCAACGGTGCTCACCAAGGCGAGACAGGCGATGGCGAGCAGTGAACGAACTGGGCGCACGATACGGGTGGAGGTGTTCATGGCAGGACTCCGTGGAAAGTGTGGCCATCCTGCGGCCCGTTAGCGCTCGACTCTTGAAAAAATTGACGAACGGCCTCTGCGTTCCACGAACGGCGCAAGCATCACGCGGCTCTCATTGATATCTCTTCGCCAATCGCCATAACGCAAGCGTTCTTGAGTGACTGAGGCGGGTCGAACCTGGCCCATTGCAGGTCTCTACGCCCAGCCCTGTTCAACCTTGCAATCGATTCGAGGGTTCGAGCGTGTGACCTGGTAAAGCTGAAGGTGGACGACATCGGACATGGCACACAGATCGCCAGCCGGCTGATCGTCATCCAGCAAAAAACATGGAGCCAGTTCAGTTCAAGATCAACGAGAAAGTGACTTCTCATGTGCCGGCTCGGCCACACCGGTAACGCCTCCACACTCGCGAACCTGCGGCGTGCGGTTAACCGCGCGCTTGGCAGCGTACATTGCCTCGTCCGCGCAACGCATCAACGCGACGGCATCATGATCCGGCGCTCGCTGGATGCCGATGCCGATGCTTGGGTGCATCGAAAGGTGGTGCCCGTCGAACGTAGTGCCGTTCGCGACCCGCTCGAGGATCTTCGCGGAAATCTTCAGCGGATCGACGTCGATGTTAGCTACGCGGTCGAGCAGCACCACGAATTCATCGCCGGCAAGCCGCGCCACGATGTCTTCGGGGCGAAGCGTGTCCCGCAGCGCGGCAGCGAACT
>JBKJOY010000159.1:0-4063 GCA_046595415.1 Thermomonas sp. | reverse complement strand
GCGGCATCGATCTCGGCATCGGCCAACGCACGCTGGCGATTGCCTTCGGCAATGGCATCGTTCTTGGCCGTGTCGATCAGCTGGTTGGCACGCTGGTGGGCCTGCTCGATGATCTCGTTGGCCTTGCCACGCGCGGTCTTGAGTTCATCGGCCACCTTGTCCTGCGCCTGGGCCAAGTTGGCCTGCGCGGTGTCGGCAGCCGCCAAACCCTCGGCGATCTTCTGTTGGCGCTCTTCCATGGCCGCGATGATCGGCGGCCAGATGAACTTCATCACCAGCAGGGCCACCGCGAAGAACGCGAGGCCCTGAATGACGAGGGTGAGGTTGGGTAGCATGATGCTGTGCTCCTGAAGCCGACGGATTCAACCGCCGGCGTTGCCTAAACCGATTGCTTGAGATCAGCCGGGGATCGACGACAGCAGCGGGTTGGCGAACAGCAGCAGCAGGGCGATCGCGACGCCGATCATCGGCACGGCGTCGAGCAGGCCGGCGACGATGAACATCTTGGTCTGCAGCATCGGGGTCAGCTCAGGCTGGCGCGCGGCGCCTTCCAGGAACTTGCCGCCGAGGATCGCGAAACCGATCGCGGTGCCGAGGGCGCCGAGGCCGATCAGCAGGCCGGCTGCGATGACGGTGAACTTGAGAACTTCGGCGACGAGGGTTGCGTGGTCCATGGTGTTGCTCCGGTTGGATTGTTGCGATTAAGCAGGGTGAAAGAAAAAGGACTTGCAGAGGCGTGGATCAGTGGTTCTCTGCGGACATGCTGAGATAAACAATCGTCAACATCATGAAAATGAAGGCCTGCAGCAGGATGATCAGGATGTGGAAGGCGGTCCATCCGAAGCCGGCGATCAACTGCATCGCGCCCATCGCGTAGGTGCTGGCATGCGCGAGCGAGGAGTTCAGCGTCATCAGCGCGATCAGGATGAAGATCAGCTCGCCGGCATACATGTTGCCAAACAGTCGCAGCGAGAGGCTGAGCGGACGCACCGCTTCTTCGATCAGGCGCAGCAGCAGGTTGGCCGGCGCGAGCAGGATCTTCATGCCCATGCTTTCGGCATGGAAGGGTGCAGTGAAGATTTCCCGGGTGAAGCCGACAACGCCCTTATGCGAGATGCCGAACACCTGGATCAACAGGAATACCGCCAGCGAAAGACCAATCGTCGTATTGAGGTCGGCGGTCGGCACCACCCGAAGGTAGGCGTGCTCCGCGTCCATGCCGGCGGCGAGGTGGCCGCTCTTCCAGGCCCAGGGCAGGAAGTCGACAGGCACCATGTCCATGAAGTTCATCAGGAACACGAGGCAGAAGATCGTGATCGCAAGTGGCGCGATCAGCTTGCTGCGACCGTGGAAGGTCTCACGCACCAGACCGTCGACGAAGCCGACCATGGTCTCCACGAATGCCTGGAATTTACCCGGCACCCCGGACGTGACCTTGCGCGCAGCCAGCCAGAACGAGAAAAAGAACAGCGCCGACAACACGAAGGTGAAGATCAACGTGTCGATGTTGATCGTCATGAACGCGCTCTCGCCCACCTTCACCTGCCAGAAATGCAGGTGGTGATTGATGTATTCGGTCGTACCGCCCGTTTCGGGGGCCTGTACGACAGCAGCAATGCGTTCGGCGATCACGTCAAATCCTTCGTCTTTTCAGCATGCCCGGCCGCAAAGCGGAACGGACCCAACCCATTGAGTGTCAAGGAATACACCAACATCCCCACAACCAACCCCACCAACATCGGAAGCGGCGGCAAGCGCCAGAGCCCGAGGGCGACCACAAAGGCCACCAGTACCGCAAACCACTTGGCCAACATCCCCAGCAGCAGCCTGGCGAACGCGACCCGGGCCGTGACAACCCCGCCCAATGCCAACATCGCCGCAACTGCACTGCCCAACGCCAGGGAACCGCCCGCAATCCCGGCCGAGACCGCCGATTGCGGTCCCTGCACCAGGAAAGCGAGTGCGACCAGCACCCCGACAACGGCCTGGCAGGCCACCGCACGCAGTGCCGAGCGTCGACCCGCGGCCAATGAATTCAGCACGCGAACATCCCGACTTACCCGGTATCGCAGGCCCGATTGCATGGAATGCACGAAACCGTCCTGCGGAGCCGCCGAAGTATAGCAGGCGCGAAAATGCCCGGGCAACCGCCAAAAGATTTCGGGTTCTGGCGGAACCAACCGAAATGACCGGGGTCGCACTCATAGCGCCCCAATCCCCTCCTCGTCAGCTCAGGACGGGCGCCGAAGCCCCGGCCACCCGGGGCTTCTTTTTTGCCTGCCGTCCGTGTCCACCGCGACCCGAGACCGACTCAGGCGGTGGAATCACGGCAGCGGCTTGACTACCGCCCCACCCTTCATGACAAACACGACCTGCGTCAACCGGCTCACGTCCGCCAGTGGATCGCCGTCTACCGCAACCAGATCACCATAGCGACCGACCGCAATCGTCCCGACATCCTGCGCACGCCCCAACGCCTCGGCGGCGCTGGAGGTCGCGGAGCGGATCGCTTCCATCGGCGTCATCCCCCACTCGACCATCTTGGCGAACTGCTTGGCGTTGTCGCCATTGGGATAGACGCCGCCATCGGTACCGAAGGTCATCTTCACGCCCGCCGCGTGGGCTGCGCGGAAGGTTTCGCGCTGTTTGCGGCCGATCGCGCGTTCCTTCTCCAGTGATTCGGCGAACACGCCGTTCCTGGCACCCTCGGCGAGGATGTAGTCGTCGTTGTAGATGTCCATGTCGAACCACGTGCCGTGCGCCTTGGCCAACCTGAAGCTCTCCGCATCGGCCAGGCTGGCGTGCTCGATGGTGTCGGCGCCGGCGCGGATGGCGTCGCTGATGCCGGAAGTGCCGTGCGCGTGCACGGCGACCTTCATGCCCAGCATGTGCGCCTCGTCGACCAGCGCCCGCATTTCCTCCAGCGAATACTGCTGGGCGCCGACGCTGTCGGTCTTGGACAGCACGCCGCCGGTAGCACAGAACTTGATGACTTCCGCACCGTATTTGCGCAATTTACGCACGGTCGCCCGTATTGCCTCGGAGCCGTCCGCCACACCCGGTGACTCGAGCTGCATCGACGGCGGGAACTCGGTGCTATCGCAATGCCCGCCGGTGGCGCCGATGGCATAGGTTGCCGGCACGATCCGCGGACCCGGCACGTAGCCGTGGTCGATGCCCTGCTTGATCGCAACGTCGTCGTAGTTGCCGGCGCCCACGTTGCGTACCGTAGTGAAGCCCGCTTCGACTGTCTTCTTCGCGTTGGCGACGCCGACCACGGTCCAGAAGTTGTCGGTGAATTCAATGCCGCGATAGCCGCTGATGGTCGGATCCGACGTCAGGTGCACATGCATGTCGATCAATCCCGGCAGCAGCGTGCGGTCCCCCAGGTCGATCAGGCGCGCACCCTCCGGCACCGCATCACCCCGATGGCCGACCGCGCTGATACGGCCCTCCGTGATCACGATCTGCGGCGCATCCACGGTCTTGCCAGCAACCACGTCGATCATGTGAGCGGCAGTGACCACCACGGTTTCCGCACAGGCGGGCGCAGCCAGCACGCAGCCAATAACCATTACTGCGAGCTTGTTCATGTGTGTTCCTGCGGTTGGCTTGCGTTGTGCACCGGGGCCAGCATCGAGCGACCTCGACCAAACTATTTCTTTTTTGGAATATACAGATCGGTAATCGTGCCTTCGTAGACCTCGGCCGCCATGCCCACCGATTCACTCAAGGTCGGATGCGGATGGATGGTGTTGCCGATGTCGGCGGCCTCGCAGCCCATCTCGATCGCCAGCGCGAGCTCGGCGATGAGGTCACCGGCGTGCACGCCGACAATGCCGGCGCCGATGATGCGGTGCGACGCTTCGTCGAACACGAGCTTGGTGAAGCCCTCGGTACGTCCGATCCCGATCGCGCGACCCGAAGCGGCCCACGGGAACTTGCCGACGCCGATCTTGATGCCCTTGGCCTTGGCCTCCGTTTCCGTCACGCCGACCCACGCGATCTCGGGGTCGGTGTAGGCCACCGACGGGATCACCCGCGCATCAAACGCGCGCTTGTG
>JBKJOY010000096.1:0-6093 GCA_046595415.1 Thermomonas sp. | reverse complement strand
GGACATGCCTCGGCTCGGTGCCTTGCACGAACAGCGGCCAAGGCGCGTCGCGCATGAGCTCGGCGGCTTCTTTCAATGCGCGATGAGACGCAAACAACAGGAATGCGCGGCCGCCCGATGCTTCCAGCACCGGCTGCAAGGCCGCGATCAAGGCAGGCCCGAATTCACGCGAGGCCGGCTCCGGCAGGTTCGGCGGCAAGTAGCACAGCGCCTGCCGATCCCAATCAAACGGGCTGGGTTCCAGCAGTTCGGTGGCATGTTCGATGCCCAGCCGTTGCGAAATGTGGGAGAAGCTGCCGGCCACCGACAACGTGGCGGAGGTGAACACCCACGCCGCATGTGAAGACTCGCGATGCGTGCGCAGTGGGCCGGAGACGTCCAATGGCGTGCGCTGCAGGCGAAACCCGCGCGGGGTCAGTTCATACCAATGCACCGAGCTGAAACCATCGTCATGCATCGCGTCCGTGCAATCAGCCTCATCAGGATCAAAGGCACTGATGCCCTGGCCGCCATCGCCCGCCTCCATCCAGCGATGCAGGCGCGCCTGGTTGTCCTTGGCACGCAGGTGGCAGGCATCGAAACCGGGCGCGGCCTCACGCAGGGGGGCGAGCGCACGCTCCAGTACCTCCAACGCGTCCGCCAGCGTGAGGCAGGCGGCATCCACGTCCACCGTATCCAGCGCGCGCCAGCGAGTACCACGCTGCGGCAACGGTTCCATCGCGGCGCGCAAACCACGCGTCGCCGCTTCCAAGGCGCGTGCAGGTTCCTGCACCGCGCCCAGTGCACCCGGCACTTCCTTGCATTCGCCGAGCACGTCGCGCGCGAGTTCAACCAGCGGACGCGCGCTCAGTGACTCGCCGAAGAATTGCGCCGCGAGTTCCGGCAGCTGGTGCGCCTCATCGACCACAAAGGCCTGCGCACCTGGCAGGATTTCACCGAAGCCTTCCTGCTTGAGTGCCAGGTCGGCCAGCAGCAGATGATGGTTCACGACCACCACGTCGGCGGTCTGCGCACGCTGGCGCGCCTGCACCACGAAGCACTCGCTCCAGAACGGGCATTCGCTGCCAAGGCAGTTGTCGGCCGTCGAGGTGACCTGCGGCAGCAGCGGCGAATCTTCCGGTAGCGCGTCCAGTTCGGACATGTCGCCCATCCGGGTGCGGCCACTCCAGGCCACGACCCGCTGGAACTGCGACGCCTGCTCGCGCGAGGCGAAGCCACCCTTGAACAATTGCGGATCGCCCTTGGCCTGCTCCATGCGGTAGCGGCACAGATAATTCGAACGCCCCTTCAGCAAGGTGGTCTTGATCCCTGTCCCGAGCGCATCGCGAACACGTGGGAGATCACGCAGATACAGCTGGTCCTGCAACGCACGGGTGCCGGTTGAAATAATCGTCTTCATGCCCGACAGCAATGTCGGCACCAGATAGGCGAAGGTCTTGCCGGTGCCGGTGCCGGCTTCGGCCAGCAACACGCCGCGGTGCTCGAACGCGTCGGCCACCGCCATCGCCAATCGCTGCTGCGCTGGCCGCGCGACGAAGCCTGGGACGTGGCTGGCGAGTGCGGCGCCGGCGACCAGCGCCTCGCGTACGCCGGCACTCAAACGCGACATCGGATCACCGCTTGCATATGCGAATCAGGGCTGGCGCAAGGGTTCTGGCGCTGGTGGCGCAGGCGGCGGCACCTCTTTGGCAGGATCGCCGCGTTCGCCAAAACCGAGCCAACCACGGATCGTATCGCCGGCACGTTCCAGCAACGGCGCACCTGCTTCGTCAGGATGTTGCTGCCAGTACGGATCTTCGGTCGGCTGGGCATACACGCATGGCTGGTACGCCGGCGCGAAGCCGGCCACGAACGCGACCCGGCCGGCGCCGGGGCAGCCGGCATCGGTACTGTGGCCGCTTTGTACCCATTGCCAGTCCAGCCCATCACTGCTGATCTGCAGTGGCGCGCTGGGCATCCGCGAGAAGATCTCCGACCACACCCGCATGCCGCCGGTCGCGCCATACAGGCCCGTCGGTTGGTTCTTGTCGTTGCCGACCCAGACCACAGCGAGGTAGTCGCCGGTATAGCCCGCAAACCAGCTGTCACGGCTGTCGTTGCTGGTACCAGTCTTGCCCGCCGCGCTGAGTTTGCCGAGGCCGTCGCTCACGAGTTGGTGGCCGGTGCCCGAGCTGACGGTGTACTGCATCGCGACACCGACAATTCGCGCGGCGACGGCGTCGCCCTTCTGCGCTGGTGGCGGCGCGTTGTCATAGCGCTTGATCGTGCTGCCCTGGCTGTCCAACACGCCACGCACCGCATGCAACGGCTGGATTTCACCATCCGAGGCGAGGAATTGGTAGAGCTGCGCCATCGCGTAGGGGCTCTGGTCGACGGCACCCAGGATCAGCGAGGGCTGCCCCTCGGATTGGATGCCGGCAAGCGTGCCGATCAGGTCGGCCAGCCGCTGCGGCTGCACGTCCATGCCCAGGCGGACCGTGGCCTGGTTGTAGGAATGCGCCAGAGCATCCATCAGTCGCACAGTGCCATGGCTGCGCCCATCGGAATTGCCGGGCTTCCAGGTGCGGTTGCCGCCCAGGCTCACAGTCACCGGCCCATCGCTGATGCTGCTGGCCAAAGACCACTTGTCCGGCTGCGCCAATGCCAGCAGATAGACAAACGGCTTGAGCAGGGAGCCGACTGGCCGCTTCGCATCCACCGCGCGGTTGAAGCCTTGCTCGGTCACATCACGGCTACCCACAACGGCGACCACATCGCCGTTGTGTACGTCGGTCATCACCAGGCCAGCCTGCAGCGCCGGACGCGACTTGTGGTCCAGCGACCTCAAGGTGCGGGTCACCGCGCCTTCGGCATAGCCCTGCGCGGCCGGCGACATGCCGGTCATCACGCTGAGGCCCGCGCCCGAGAGTTTGTCGGCCGGGTAGTCGCGTTCCAGCTGCTTGCGGACGAGGTCCACATACGCCGGGAAGCGATTGGCGGCGATGTTGCCTGCATCCTTGGTGATGCCCAGCGGCGCCTGCTTGGCGCGCGCGAACTCGGCATCGTCGATGAGGTCCGCATCGTGCATCTTGCCGAGCACGAAGTTGCGGCGCTCGGTTGCGCGTTCCGGATTGCGCCGCGGGTTGTACCAGGACGGCCCCTTGACCAAACCGATCATCAGCGCGATCTGCTCGGTCGACAGGTCGCGAAGTTCGCGACCGAACCAGAACTCCGACGCTGCCGCCACGCCACGAATCGACTGCGCGCCGCGCTGGCCCAGATCGACCTGGTTGAAGTACGCCTCAAGAATGGTTTGCTTGTCGTAACGCGCTTCCAGCAGCAGCGAAAACAGGATTTCCTTGACCTTGCGGGTCACCGTCTGTTCCTTGCCGATGCCGAGCAAGCCGCTGCGCGCCAACTGCTGGGTCAGTGTGCTTGCACCCTGCTTGTTCTCGCCGCCCGAACTCACCGTCACCCAGGCCGCGCGCATCATGCCGGTGACATCGATGCCGTGGTGATGTGCGAAATCCTCGTCCTCGACCGACTGCAGGCCGGTGACCAGCAACTCAGGCACTTCCTGGATGCGCACCAGACGGCGTTCTTCCTGCTGCTGGCCATACAAGGTGGCGATGCGCGCCGGATCCAGGCGTGCGCTGCGCAGTGATTTTTTGCTGGCCACATCACGCACGGTCGCGACCTTGCCATCCGACAGGGTGACGTCAAGCTGGGCCGGCGCGATGCGGCCGTCGACATCGAAATAGCCGCGGCTGGAAATCTTCCAGCGACCGCCATTGCGCGCATACGAGCCGGCGCGCTTGCCATCACCACTGCGGTAGGAGGCGGCGTCCAGTTCAGTCTTGAGCGTCTGCGCATCCAACGCCAGCCCTTGGCGCAGCATCAGCGGACGCGCATATACGCGGGTCGGCACTTGCCAGCGTAATTTGCCGAAACGCTCGCCCACCTGATGATTCAGATAGACCATGTACGGGATCAGGAACCCCAGCAAAAGCGCAGCCCCCGCCAATCCCCACGTCAATAGACGGCTGCGCCAGCCTGAGCCTCCGCCGCCTGCGGGACTTTCCCCAGAATCGTCATCGTGCAGGTCTTCGTCGTCTTGAATGCGGGGCATGGGCTCGGCGCTGGCAGCCATCGCGCGGGATGCGACAATGGGCAATCGTAATTGCAGCGAAGTCTAGCGCAGCCTTTGAGCGAGGCACCGTAGGTCGTTGCCCCGTCCTTCAGCCGGAGTTCCGCCGCATGCCGATTCCTATTGAAGCGCGCTTCTGGACTGCGCGCGCATTGGGCTTGTGGCGACGCGGCTGGGCCAGCCTGCGCAACCGTGGATTGGCCGCCAGTTGGGAGCGTGTGAAATTGCAGTTCCGGCGCAGCACCAGCTCCTCGGATGCGCTGTATTCACCCGCTGCCAGCCCCTTCGTGCCGTTTGCCGTGCCCACCAGCGACGCGCCGTTGGCCAGCATCGTGATTCCCGTGCATGGCGCGTTCGCGCATACCCTGGCCTGTTTGCGCGCAATCGCCGCGCACCCACCCGCCGCCGGAATCGAAGTGATCGTGGTCGACGATGCGTCGCCCGATGGCTCAATCGCAATGTTGTCGCAGATCGGCGGCCTGCGCTTGCATGCGCGCGCGCTCAATGGCGGATTCATCGCCGCCTGCAACGATGGCGCGGCATTGGCGCGTGGCGAGTACCTGATCTTCCTCAACAACGACACCGTTCCGCAGCCGGGCTGGCTGGACACCTTGCTAGGCACGTTCGATGAGCACGCAAACGTCGGACTGGTCGGGGCCAAGTTGGTCTACCCGGATGGCCGCCTGCAGGAAGCCGGCGGCGTGGTCTTCGCGGATGGCTCGGCTTGGAATTACGGGCGCAATGAAGACCCGGCCGATTGTCGATTCGACTACGTGCGCGATGCCGATTACCTGAGTGGCGCGGCAATCGGCATACGGCGCACGTTGTTCAAGCAACTGGGCGGATTCGACGCGCGTTATGCGCCCGCCTATTACGAAGACACCGACCTCGCGTTTGCGGTGCGGGCTGCGGGATTGCGCGTGCTGTATCAACCGCGTGCCGTGGTCGTGCATGACGAAGGCACCAGCGCCGGCACCGACCCAACTAGCGGCATGAAATCGGCGCAGGCACGCAACCAGCACGTGTTCGCCGCCAAATGGCGCGATCCCTTGGCGGCGCAGCTTGCGCCCAACACCATTCCAACATCGGCGCTGTTGCATCGTGGGCAGCGGCAAATACTCATCATCGATGCACTGACCCCGCAGCCTGACCGCGACTCCGGCTCGTTGCGCCTGGTCAACCTGATGCGCATGCTCGTTGCGGAGGGTGCGCACGTGGTGTTCTTGCCTGCCAATCGCACTGCGGACGGTCATTACACGCAGGCACTGCAACAACTCGGCGTCGAGTGTTGGCATGCACCCCATGCAGCGCGGGTTCCGGCGTGGCTGCGCGAACATGGCGCCCGCTTCGATACGGTGCTGGTCTGTCGCCATTATGTGGCGCGCGAATTCCTGCCACTGCTGCGTCGGTACGCACCGCGCGCACGCATCCTGTTCGACACCATCGACCTGCATTACCTGCGCGAACGCCGCGCCGCTGAACTTGCCGGTGATGCAGGCGCATTGCGCGCCGCGCTGCGCACCCGTGCACTGGAACTCGAACTGATCGCCGCTGCGGATACCACGCTGGTCGTCAGTGCGGTCGAGCTCGAGTTACTGCGCACGGATGCACCGAACGCCGACGTGCGCATCCTCTCCAACCTGCACCTGGTCGCCGGCCCGGGGCCCGGCTGGGCACAACGCCGTGACGTGCTGTTCGTTGGCGGTTTCCGCCATCCGCCGAATGTGGATGCGGTGCTGTGGTTCGTGCGCGAGGTCTTTCCGCTGATTCGTGCCGCGCAACCCGGCATGCGTTTCCACTGCATCGGCGGCGACGTGCCGGCGGAGATCCTTGCGCTTGGCTCACAGGCAGGCGTCGAGATCCATGGCCATGTGCCTGACCTGCAGCCGTGGCTGGATCGATGCCGGGTATCGGTCGCGCCTCTGCGCTATGGCGCCGGGGTCAAGGGCAAGATCAACCAGGCGATG
>JBKJOY010000058.1:0-4840 GCA_046595415.1 Thermomonas sp. | reverse complement strand
GCCGCCCACCAGATCTGCGGTTTCGGCGCCAACGATACCTGCACGCTGACCGGCAACGTCACCATCTCCCAGGGCTCGTTGAACGTAGTCGCCGCGAAAGCGATCATTGAGCAAAGTGGTGGTGATCCAAGCCGAGCCCTGCTCAGTGGTGGCGTGACCCTGCGCCAGGCCATGGACGATGGCAACCAGATCAATGCCAAGTCCAGCAATGTGGATTACAACCTGAAAACCGAGGTCGTGGTGTTCACCGGCAACGTTGAGATCGTCCAGCAACGCGGTACCTTGAACGGCCAGCGCGTGGTCTACAACATGAAGACTGGTCAAGTCGAAAGCGGCGGCGATGGCAATGGCCGGGTCAAGATGCGGATCCTGCCGAAGAGTGCCCAGGCAGTGCAGAAGCCGGCGGCTCCAGCCACCGGAGCGAAGCCCTGATGCTGGTCGCCAAGGGCCTGCGCAAGCGCTATGGCTCGCGCGAGGTCGTGCGTGACTTCGGCCTGACCCTGGATGCCGGCGAAGTCGTGGGTCTACTCGGCCCGAATGGCGCCGGCAAGACCACCTGCTTCTACATGATCGTCGGCTTGGTGCCAGCGGATGCGGGTGTCATCACGCTGGATGGCAACGACATCACCAGCCAACCGATGTATGCGCGTGCAAAGCTCGGCGTCGGCTACCTGCCGCAAGAACCATCCGTGTTCCGCAAGTTGTCGGTCGCCGACAACATCCGCCTGGTGCTGGAATTGCGCCCGGACCTGGACGATAACGGCCGCGAACGCGAGTTGTCCGATCTGCTCGATGAGTTGCAGATTGGCCACGTGGCCGACCAATCCGGTTCCAGCTTGTCGGGTGGCGAACGGCGACGCGTCGAAATCGCCCGCGCGCTTGCCGGCAAGCCACGCCTGATCCTGCTGGATGAACCCTTCGCCGGCGTTGACCCGATTTCGGTCAACGAAATCCAGCGCATCGTCAAACATCTGAAGGATCGCGGCATCGGCGTGCTGATCACCGATCACAATGTCCGCGAGACGCTCGGCATCTGCGATCGTGCCTACATCCTGGCCGATGGCGCGGTACTCGCGCAGGGCTCGCCCGATGCGCTGCTGTCCAATCCGGATGTGCGCCGGGTCTATCTGGGCGACGCCTTCCGGCTCTAGCGCACGGCGGCGGCGTCTCGCTGTCGCCCGATGGGATTTGCCGGGCCGATTACAGTTTTTTAAAGCGGCGGACGATATGCTCGTTCATATGAAGCCGCGTCTGTCCCCCGCGCTGCACCAGCACCTGATCCTGACGCCCCAACTGCGCCAGGCGATCCGGCTGTTGCAGTTGTCCACCGCGGAGCTCGAACTCGAAGTTGCCGAAGCGATGGCCAGCAATCCGTTGCTGGACTGGGTCGAAGACCATTCAGCCGATCCAGTCGAAGCGCACGAAACGCGCGACGCTGATGGTGCGGAGGCACCTCACGAGCAAGAGTTCGTCGAAGACCGCTGGGATCGGGAAGGCGAGCCGTGGCAGGAACGCATCGGCCCATCATCGGATGCGGGTGGTGGTGACGGTTTCGATGCCGCGGCCGAACGCGCCGTCAGTTCGGAAACCCTGCACGATCATTTATTCTGGCAATTGCATCTGGGCCACTTCAGCCAGCGCGACCTGGCCATCGGCGTCGCCCTGATCGATGCCATCGATGATGACGGCTACCTGCGCGACGGTCTCGACCTCATTGCCGAAAGCCTGAAACCTGAGCTGGACGCCGGTGCCGGCGAGATCCTGCTCGTGCTGCATCGGATCCAGCAGTTTGATCCTGTCGGTGTCGGCGCGCGCGAACTAGGCGAATGCCTGCGCCTGCAGCTGCGCGCACTTTCGCCGGAAACCCCTGGCCGCGCACTGGCGATCACGGTCACCGAAGGGGCATTGCCCAGGTTGCCGAAAATCGGCCTCGAAGGCCTGTGTGCCGAGCTGGATTGCGACCGCGAAGAAGCCCGCGAAGCGGTCGACCTGCTAAGAAGCCTGGATCCGCGTCCTGGCGCCCAGCACGGCGACATGCCCGCCGGCACCTACGTCATCCCGGATTGCGTGATCTGGCGCCAGCAAGGCTTGTGGCGGGTGGCCTTGGCCGCCGGTGCAACGCCGCGCATCGCCATCCATCGCGGCTATGAGCAGATGATCCAGGGCGCCAGTACGCCCGATGCCGATTACCTGCGAGGCCGCCTGCAGGAAGCACGCTGGCTGTTGAAGGGTCTGGAATCACGCGCAGACACGCTGCTGAGGGTGGTGCGCTGCCTGGTGCGCGAACAGGCGGGGTTCCTCGAATTCGGTGCACAGGCGCTACAGCCGCTGACGCTGCGCAGCATCGCCAACGAATTGGGCCTGCATGAGTCGACCGTTTCCCGCGCCATCGCGCGCAAGTACGTGCGAACGCCGCGCGGCACGATTGCCTTGCGTGACTTCTTCGCCTCCGGGATCGAGACCGAAAACGGCGGCAGCACGTCCAGCACCGCCATCCAGGACATGATCCGCAAGCTGGTCGAAGCCGAAAACCCCCGCAAACCCATGTCCGACGCGCGCCTGGCCGATACGCTCAAAGCGGAAGGCGTTCCGGTGGCGCGACGCACCGTCGCCAAGTACCGCGAAGCGTTACACATTCCGCCATCCCACGAACGCGTGCGCATCGGCTAGGCTGGAGGCACGCGACCTGCCGCCCGGACCCACCGGCCGGCCCATCACGTCGAAGGAGGTTCACATGCAGATCGAAACCCACGGCCAGCAAATGGAAGTCACCCCGGCCCTGCGCGATTACGTGGAAACCCGTATGACCCGCCTTTCCAGGCACTTCGAACATCCGTGCGAAATCCGCGTGCAGCTGGGACTGGACAAGCCCGAGCATCGCGCCGAGGCCACCATCAACGTGGCGGGTCGCGCACCATTGCATGCGATTGCCAACGGCGTGGACATGTACGCGGCGATCGACTTGCTGACTGACAAGCTTGATCGTTTGCTGATGAAGCACAAAGAGCGGATGACCGACCACCATCGTGGCGAGAGCATCGCCCACGACGGAGCCCTGGGCTGATCTCGGAACACCGTCGCCCACACCGCTCCTTGCAGGCAATCCTATGAACGCCGCCCGCATCACTGCCGCGGAACTGTTCGAGCAGCAGCACGAACGGCTCGGGCTGCGCTGGATCGCCGGCCAGCAAGGGGCGGCCGGACGCGTCGTGGAAGCGGTGGACACCGTTGCACGACGCCCTTCTCTGGCGGGCTACCTCAACACGATTTATCCGAACAAGGTTCAGATCCTCGGTACCGAGGAACTGAGCTGGCTGGATGGACTGGACGCGCGCCAGCGCTGGGAAACCATCCAGCGCGTCATCAACTATCGCCCGCTGGCGTTGGTCATCAGCAAGAACCAGCCGTGTCCCGAAGACCTGCGAATCGCTGCCGAGGAATCCGAGACGCCGCTATGGGGTTCGCCACGCCGCGGACACGAACTGCTCAACCACCTGCAATACCGGCTGGCTCGCACCCTCGCGCCACGCATCACCATGCATGGCGTGTTCATGGAAATCTATTCGATCGGTGTGCTGATCACCGGCGAGTCTGGCTCGGGCAAGAGCGAGCTTGCGTTGGAGCTGGTGACACGCGGGCATCGTCTGGTCGCCGACGATGCCCCCGAGTTCACCCAGATCGCGCCCGACGTCCTTGATGGCACCTGCCCGGAACTGCTGCAGGACATGCTGGAACTGCGCGGTCTGGGCGTGCTCAATATCCGCCAGATGTTCGGCGATACCGCGATCAAGCGGAACAAGTACCTGCGCATGATCGTGCACCTCAGCAAGCCCTCGCTTGAGCCCAAGCCGGGCGGCCTGGATCGGCTGACGGGTGATCTTGGCAACCGCCGCCTGCTGGACCTCGACGTGCCGATGATCACGTTGCCGGTGATGGCGGGGCGCAATCTCGCGGTGCTCACCGAAGCCGCCACCCGCATGCACATCCTGCGCTCCAAAGGCGTCGATCCGGCAGCCGCCTTCATGGCCCGCCACAGCCATTTCCTGGAGAGCGCGACATGACAGAGCGCGCGCCACCGCCCCTCGTGATCGTCAGCGGACTGTCCGGATCGGGCAAGTCACTGGCGCTGAATACCTTCGAAGATCTTGGCTACTACTGCGTCGACAACCTGCCGGCGGAATTGCTGCCGGAATTCGTGCGTCGCATCCTGGCCAATGCCAATCCACCGGAAAAGATCGCTGTCGGCATCGATGCACGCAGCCTGGGTGACCTCGCGGACGTGCCCGAAGTGCTCTCCCAGGTCGGTGCACTCGGGCTGGACCCGAAATTGCTGTTCTTCGATACCAACAGCGACATCTTGCTGCGGCGCTATGCAGATACCCGGCGCCGGCATCCGCTGAGCCACCTCGGCTTGGTGCTGGCGGACGCGATCTCGCTGGAACGGCAGGCGCTCAAACCCTTGCGGCAGATCGCCGACAGCGTGCTGGATACCAGCGCATTGAAAGTCCATCAATTGCGCCGGCAGATCCTGACCGAATACGGGCTCAGCGGCGGCGGACTGTCACTGCTGTTCGAGTCATTCGCCTACCGGCGCGGCGTGCCGGCCGAAGCGGACTTCGTGTTCGATGCGCGGGTGCTGCCGAATCCACATTGGGACGCACGCTTGCGCCCGCTGTCCGGACGCGATGCCGACGTTCGGGAGTATCTGGAAAATGACCAAGACGTGCGCGTTTACGTTGGTCAGGTACAAGGCTTCCTGGATACGTGGCTGCCCAAACTGCAAAACGACACGCGCAGCTATGTCACCGTCGCCTTCGGCTGCACGGGCGGCCGCCATCGC
>JBKJOY010000054.1:0-7310 GCA_046595415.1 Thermomonas sp. | reverse complement strand
GCCCGATCGTGGATACCTGGTGGCAGACCGAGACCGGTGGAGTCCTGATCTCCCCGATGCCGGGCGCAGTCGATGCCAAACCGGGTTCCGCGACCTTGCCATTGCCGGGCGTGCAGCCGGCGCTGGTGGACGCGCAGGGCCAGGTGCTGGCGGGCGCTGCAAGCGGCAACCTGGTCCTGCTGGATGCATGGCCGGGCATCATGCGCACCGTGTATGGCGACCAGCAACGCTTCATCGATACCTATTTCAAGACGTATCCGGGGATGTACTTCACCAGTGATGGCTGTCGGCGCGATGAGGACGGCTACTACTGGATCACCGGCCGGGTGGACGACGTGATCAATTGCAGCGGCCACCGCATCGGCACTGCGGAACTGGAAAGCGCGCTGGTCGCCCATCCTGCCGTGGCCGAAGCGGCGGTGGTTGGTTTTCCGCATGAGATCAAGGGCCAAGGCATCTATGCGTACGTCACCCTGAAGCACGGCATCGAGCCCAGCGACGAACTTGCCAAGGCGCTGAACGCCAGCGTGCGCAGTGAGATCGGGCCCATCGCCAGCATCGACCATGTGCAATGGGCGCCGGGCCTGCCAAAGACCCGCAGCGGCAAGATCATGCGCCGCATCCTGCGCAAGATCGCCGAGGACTTGCCCGATCAGCTTGGTGACACCAGCACGCTGGCGGATCCGTCAGTGGTTGAATCCCTGGTTCACGATCGCCGCAGGAATTAGCGCAAGCAGGAGTGCAGGTCAGGCGCCATCACGGGAAGAAATCTGCCAGCCGCGCGACCAGTTCCGCGACATGGCAGGGGAGCCGGCAACGTCAGCGTCCCGCAAAGACCACCCCGGGTTGCAACTTGACCACAGGACGCACGCTGATCGCCGCCGAGGCGATGCTGACCAGCAACACGCCGAGGATTCCCACCAGCGGCGTGAACCACATCATCCGGAATGGAAATCCCAGCCGGAGCACGATCTCCCCGGCGATGCCGCACAAGCCAAGACCAATGCCGGTGCCCACCAGCGCGCATACCGCGGCTTGGGCCAGGACCATCAGGACCACGGTCCGTGGCGATGCGCCGAGCGCCTTGAGCACCGCGTATTGCCTCTGGTTTTCGTAGGTGAACATGTAAAGCATGATGCCGGTCACGCCGAAGCCCATGGTCATGGCCAGGGTCAGCATCGCGGCGATGTCGCCGACATCCTCGGAATTGACCAGGAACCAGCGGACCGTATCGGACTTGAAGTCCGCCGCCGCGCGCGCGCGCAAACCGGTGCGTTGCTGTATCCGCGCCGCCAGGGCTCGCGGATCGATATCGCGTGCGGCGTGTGCCATCACGAACGTGAGCAGATGCGGTTCCACGGGAAGGATCCGGGTCGCATTGGACAGCGTGGTGTAGAGCAGCGGCCGCGGCGGGAATCTCGCCAAGCTGGCGGATTGGCCGAGTACGCGCACCAGCCGATCGTTGATCAGCAGTTCGTCACCTTGCGCGAGTTCGCGGGCAGGCGCGTCGAGATGGACGCCGTCATCCGGCCATTGGTCCTTTGCCAGGGACGGAGTCTGCAACTTGCCGGTAGTGCCGCCGGCGGCGACGATGACCGCGCCTTGCTCGCGCAAGCGGGTGGCGCGGCGTCCGGGCAGCGCAGGTGCGCCCGCCAGCGATGCATCATCCACCCCGATCACCTGGAACGACTGGAACCGGCCATTCGCGAACCGCGCATTGACGCTGCCCAGCGCGAGCGGTGCGGCGTAGGCGACGCCTTCGACACTGCGCACCCGGGACAGTGCCGAGGCCGGCATGTTGATGGTCTGCTCCACCGACTCCACCGCCGGGTCCATCACCCACACATCGACGCCGCCATTCTCGGTGACCAACGAAAAGCCGCGGGTCATGAAGCCACAGAAATAGGATGCGGCGAAGGTGACCAGGAAGGACGTGAAAGCAATGCCGAACAGCAGCCCGAAGAATTTCGCGCGATCGGCGACCAGCATCGCCAGCGCAATGCGGAACATCAGCGCGGCCTGGCCTGCGTGTCTTGTGCGGCGGGCACGGTCTGGATGAACGCATCCATCTGTTGGCCGAGATACACCGGCAGCGCGCCACGATTGAAGCTGTAGACCACTTGCAGCACGCGCACGTCCGAGCGCTCGGTGACCTGCCCGGTCAGGGACGTCTTCGGGGTGACGTATGGCTCGATGTATTCGAAGCGCAGCGGAATCGCCAGGCGCGGATTGCCGCGCACGAACGCACGCGCCAGGGCGTCGGGCCGGACACGCCAGGCGTCGTGCTCGTCGATGTCCAGCCGCAGGTACATGCGGGTGTCGTCGCCGACCAGCATGAGTGGCTTCACCGATCCGACGCTGGTCGCGAATTCACCGGCGCGCACATTGACCTGAAGCACCCTGCCTGCTGCGGGCGCACGTACCAGTGAACGTTCGATGTCGACAGTGATCTGATTGGCGGCTGCCTGCGCAGCAGACAACGCCGTGGCGGCTGTATCCAGGTCATCGCGGGCATTGCTCACCGTCTCGACGCTGATGGCCGCGCGGTCCAGCCGCTGCAGTCGGGTCAGGAACGCAAGCCGATGGCGGGGCTTTTCCAGCGCGGCTGCAGCCTGCGCTACGTCGGCTTGCGCCGTGCGCAGCCGGGCCTGCAGGTCCCGATCATCGATCCTGAACAACACATCCCCGGCCTTGACCGGGTCGCCGACGTGCACCTCCACCTCCTGCACAACGCCCGCGACCGACGTGCCGATCGACACATTGCCGCGCCCGGTTTCGGTAATGCCGGTGCCAGCGACGTAGGAGGCGAAGGGCGAACGTTGCGCTGGCACCGCGCCTGCAGCGACGGGCGTTGATCGGTTGGTATCGACCACCACAACCAACGCGATTGCGGCGCCCACGAGCGCCACGCCCACCAGGATGTAGATGCGTTTCATCGCGGCGCGTCCTTTCGATCATTGGCAACCACGTCGACGACTTTGCCATCCTCCATGTGGGCTGTGCGGTCGGCGTAACCGAAGATGCGGTTGTCGTGGGTCACCACGATGAGCGCCCGTTCCGGCGCTCGCGCGACATCGCGAAGCAGCTCCATCATGTCGTGGCCCGTGTTGGCATCGAGGTTGCTGGTGGGCTCGTCGCAGACGACAAGTTTCGGGTCGTGCACCAGGGCCCGTGCGATGGCCACGCGCTGCTGCTGTCCGCCGCTCAGCTTGGCCGGCAGGGCGTCGGCTCTCTCGGCCAGCCCGACTGCCTGCAACACACGCCTGGCCCGGGCCTCGGCATCCATGCGCGCGACGCCCCTGATCAACAGGGGCACCGAGATGTTTTCCAGCGCGGTGAGTGCCGGCAGCAGGTTGAAGGCCTGGAACACGAACCCGATGGACGCGCCCCGGAAGGCGGCGCGATCGCGTTCCGGCATGCGATGGAGATCCTGGCCGAGCACCTCGCACGCACCCTCATCCTGGTCGAGGATGCCGGTGATGATCGAAATCAGGGTGGTTTTCCCGCATCCCGATGGTCCGACCAGCATCAGCAATTCACCGGAACGGACATCGAGATCGACACCGCGCAACGCGGCCACGGCCTGTTCCCCCGAGCCATAGCGTTTGGTGAGGCCGCGACAGCGCACCGCAACGGCCACGTCGGGCGCAGCCGTCACATTCCCTGTTGCTGCCTTGGCTGGGGACACGGGTTTCCGTCATGCGGGAGGGAGTCGGCTCCCAATGTGAAGCAAAACGGCGATTGCTGCCACGAACCTGCCAGCCCGGCACGACAGGAACGAGTCCGTGAGGCGCGCAGCCTGCCCAGGCTGCCTTGCCAAGTGGGCCGCCGGCGCTCCTGATCGACATCCAGCAGTGCCATTCGAAAAGAAACCCGCCGAGAGGCGGGTTTCTTCATCCATCCGACAAGCAGGGAGGCTTACTTGATCTTGCCTTCCTTGTACATCACATGCTTGCGCACGACGGGGTCGTACTTGCTGACCTCCATCTTGGCTGGCGTGTTCTTCTTGTTCTTGTCGGTGGTGTAGAAATGACCGGTACCGGCCGAGGAAATCAGACGAATCTTGTCGCGCTTGCCTGCCATGTTGTTCTCCTCAGACCTTTTCGCCGCGAGCGCGGAGTTCGGCCAGAACGCCGTCGATGCCGTTCTTGTCGATGGTGCGCAACGCGTGCGCGGAAACCTTCAGCTTGATCCAGCGATTTTCGCTGGCGACCCAGAAGCGGCGCTCGTGCAGGTTGGGCAGGAAACGACGACGGGTTTTGTTGTTCGCGTGACTGACGTTGTTACCCGTCATCACACGCTTGCCGGACACTTGGCATACGCGGGACATTACGCACCTCGATGGTGATTGATGACGTGCTTAGCCAGCACGACGTCGGCTTCGATGTGTCGCCATCCGGCAAGCCGTTGGCGAACATGCGCGATACGAAAATGGGGTCTCGCGGCCAACGGCAGGTCGGAATCGCGCTTCCTGGACCTGCCCGGCAACGGCTTCGATCCACAAGGGAACGGGCCAACCGGACGCAGCGAGCCGCGCATTATGCGGGCAAAGGTCTTTGCAGGCAAGCACTTGGCTGGGGCCGGGGAAGGCAGTGCTGCGAAAAAATGGGGAAAAAATGGGGTCAGAGTGAATTTCCTGCCGACCAACATCAGCTTTGGCGTCACTCCTGGCCAGGAAACTTCACTCTGACCCCATTTTCTTCTCTGACCCCCTTTTTTGCCGACCTCAAGGCGCTACCTCAGCCTTGGCCTTGGCGATATACGCCCGGATCTGGCTCTCCAGCACCGGCAGCGGCACCGAGCCCTGCGCCAACACGGCGTCGTGGAAGGCGCGCACGTCGAACTTCGGCCCCAGCGCGGTTTCGGCCTCTTTGCGAAGACGGACAATCGTGAGTTCGCCCAGCTTGTAGCTCAGCGCCTGCGCCGGCCACGAAATGTAGCGGTCAACCTCGGTGGTGACTTCGTGTTCGGACAGCGCGGTGTTGTCACGCAGGTACGAAATCGCCCGTTCGCGGGTCCACCCCTTGTGGTGCACGCCGGTGTCGATCACCAAGCGGCACGCGCGCCACATCGCATACGTCAGTCGGCCGAATTCTTCATAGGGCGTCTGGTAGATCCCCATTTCCTTGCCGAGCAATTCCGAATACAGGCCCCACCCCTCGCCATAGGCGCTGATGTAGTCCTTGCGGAAGTCGGGGACTTCGCCCTGCTCGCGCACCAGCGAACCCTGCAGCGAGTGGCCCGGGGATGACTCATGCAGCGTCAGCGCCGGCAGGTTGTAAAGCGGGCGCGAAGGCAAATCGTAGGTGTTGAGCCAATAGGTATCGGGGCCGCCACGGCCAGCGGTCCAGAACGGCGCGATATCCGGCGGCACTTCGACAATGGTGAAGCGTCCGCGCGGCAGGGTGCCGATCAGCTTGCCGACCTCGCCATCGACGCGCTTGGAAATCCACGCGGCGCGATTGAGTAATTCCTGCGGGCTCGATGCGTAGAACTGCGGATCTCTGCGCAGGAAGGTCAGGAATTCCGCAAAGGTCGTGCTCTCGCTTTTTGGCTTGAAGCCGACCTGCTTGATGATCGCGTCCATGTCGGCGCGGATCGTGGCGACTTCGGTCAAGCCAATCGCGTGGATCTGGTCAGGGGTCAGGTCCAGCGTGGTGTAGTTGCGGATCCGTTCGCGGTACCACGCCACGCCATCGGGCATCGCTTCCGCCGCCAGGCTGGTACGCGCGTGCGGCACGTAATCCTGGCGGAAGAATGTCAGCAAGTGCGCGAACGCGGGTACCAGTGCATCGGCAATCGCGGCCTTGCCCTCTGCGCGCAGCGCGGCTTGCTCGGCGGCCGGAATGTTGGCCGGCATCTTCCGGTATGGATCATAGAAATTCGAAGCTTGCGGATCCTTGACCTTGGCGACGCCGGCAATCGAGACATCGCGCCCGTCCAGCACTGCGCGCGGCACGCTGAAGCCACGGGCCAAGCCGGCGCGCATGTTCACGATCTGCTGGTCGAAATACCGCGGTACATCGCGCAGGCGCGCGGCATACGCGCGGTAGGCGGCGGCATCACGCAATGGCGAACGCGCCATGAAACCGAGGTCCGACCAGAACGAACTGTCCGCGTTGAACGGCATTTGATAGTCGCGAAAACGAAGACTCGCGGCCATGTGCTCGATCTGCGGCCGGTATACCGCGAAGTTGACCTGGTTGACCGGCGAGAGCTTGGACGGATCGATGCCGTCGAGTTTTTTCAGTACGCCGTCCAGATAGACCAGGCGCTTGGCCTGTGCCGCGGGGCCGACATCGCTCAAGTGATCCGACGGCGGGCGCCCGCTGTTGTCGCTGTCTTCGTCCCACGATGGTGCCTGCGCGATGCGCCATTGCCACTCTGCTTCGTAGATGGCCTTGAAGGCCTGATCGGTCGTGCTCTCGACCACGGCGGATGGGTCAACCGGGGCGATGGCCGAAGCAGTTGCCGACACCATCGGCACCAGCATGGCGAACGCAAGCAACAGGGATTTCATGGGCCTGGATCCGGTGTAAACGTCGCCGGATCGTAGCATCGGCGTTGCAGCCATCTGTCTCGGCCGTCAGTGCCCGGCGCGGTCGCGATGCCAGCCGCGATGCTTGATGTCGAGATACAGGCTGTAGCAGGCAGTGAAGCTCGGAAAGAGGTTCTGGAGAATACCGACCGCATCGTTCTTGCCGAAGATGAAATAGCTCAGTGTCATCAGGCTGCCGACAATGCTCATGTACCAGAACGCGCGCGGGATCACCGGCTTGCCGTGCTGCTTGCTGGCGACGAACTGCAGCAGCCAGCGGCCGCCGAACATCAGCGCGCCGACCAGGCCAATCAGCTTCCACGGGCTCATGTGCACGCCGGTCCACGCCAGCCATGCGATCGGCGAGTTCATCACGTCGGTGGCGGGAGCCAGGATCACCGGGAAAGTTCTTCCACTTCGGTGCGTCGGCTGCGAAGGATCAGCCATGCCATCCCACGCAAGTCCTTGATGCCGACCAACGCGCGATTGAGGTTGTTGTACTTGGACACGCCGGCTGGAAGACGGTCAGCGTGCCGGTCAACCACCGCCATCGCACCGCCGGCGTTTCCAAGTACAACAACCTCAACCGCGCGCTGGTCGGGATCCGCGACCTGCGCGGGGTGGCGTGGCTGATCCTGCGCAACCGGCGCACGGCGGTTGAGGAACTTCTGCGATGAGCCCGCTCGCACACGACGTGATGAATTCACCGATCACGTGGCTGGCATGGACCGGCATCCACATGAGCCCGTGGAAGTTGATTGGCCTGGTCGGC
>JBKJOY010000373.1:0-3742 GCA_046595415.1 Thermomonas sp. | reverse complement strand
AATGGCAGGCCGAATATTTCGTGGCTGAAGCACGCCGCTTCCGAAGCCTCGACACCACAAGTCATGAAGTCGAGGGAATTCGCCAATGTGCTGCTATACCGATCCTACTTCACCAACTCGCGCTTGCGCGGCGCACGTAGCATGCTCGCTCAGCACCAGAGGATCGCCGCATTAATCAAGGCGCGCCAAACCGAATTGGGGGGCAAGCCATGATCCTTCGCCGCTTTTCCCAATCCCTCAAAGAACAAAACTGGACTGCCATCGTCATCGAGTTCGTGTTGCTGGTGGTCGGCGTGTTCCTGGGCATACAAGTTGCGAACTGGAATGAGGAACGGGCGACCACGCGTCGTGCCGAGATCTTCACCGAACGCCTGACCAGTGACCTGCGTGCGGAGGCTTGGGGCTATGAGATGCAGATCGGCTACTTCGGCACCGTCCTCGCCAATGCGCGCCAAGCTGCAGATGCGCTGTCGGGCGCGACGTCGCTGTCGGACCAGGCGTTGCTGATCGCGGCCTACCGCGGCACCCAGTACAACGGCACGATCCGCCGCCGTGCAACCTACGATGAGTTGACTTCGACCGGTGAGATCGGTCTGATCCGTGACGTGGCCACGCGCGATCTTGCGGTGCGCCTGTACAACTTCGCGGACCTGGGGGAAATCGTCGAGGCCGCGAAGTATTCCGAATATCGCCACTGGTTCCGCTTGAACGTGCCGCATGTGATGCAACAGGCGCTGTCCGATGCTTGCGGCGACAAGTTGGTGGTCGTCGGCGACTACAAGGGGATCCCCATGGCCCTGGGCCATGCGTGCTCGCTCCCAGTTTCGCCCGAGGCGATCAGGCAAGCGGCCGCCATCCTGCGCAACGACAAGTCCGTCCTACCGCTGCTGCGTATGCGGATCGCCGACTTGCAGACCCTCCTCGACAACCTGACGCGCTACAACCAGAACATCCGGGACGACCTGCGTGCTGTTGCGGCGGAACAACCGTGAGCCTGATTGCCGAACTTAAACGCCGCAACGTGATCCGCGCCGCCGGCCTGTACCTGGTCGGTGCGTGGCTGCTGGTGCAGGTGGTTAGCACGGTGTTGCCGGCATTCAATGTGGCGGCGTGGGTTTTGCGGGCGTTGATCATCGCGCTTGCAGTCGGCTTCCTGCCGGCGATGATCGTGGCGTGGGTGTTCGAACTGACGCCCGATGGGCTCAAGCGCGACGAGGACGTCAAGCCTGGGGAATCCATCGCGCCACAAACCGCGCAGCGGATGAACCAGTGGTTGCTGGTCGTATCGATCGTAGCCATTGGGTATTTTGGTTTCGACAAGTTCGTGCTCGCACCACGCCGCAATGCGGCGCTGGTGACGCAAACGAGGACGCATGTCAAAGCGGAAATCAGCGCCGAGGCAGCGAAGGTCAACCCCAACTCCATTGCGGTGCTGCCGTTCACCAACATGTCGGGCGATGCGTCCAATGAGTATTTCTCCGACGGCATCAGCGAGGAGATCCTCAACGTGCTGGCGCAGATCCCGAAGCTACAAGTCGCCGCGCGTACCTCGTCATTTTCGTTCAAGGGTGCCGGCAAGGAGGTGCCGGAGATTGCGAAGGAACTGAAAGTGCGGATGGTGCTTGAAGGCAGCGTGCGCAAGCAGGGGGAGCGGGTGCGCATCACCGCGCAATTGATCGATGCCAGCAACGGCTTCCATGTGTGGTCGCAGACCTATGACCGTGATCTCAAGAACATCTTCGCAATCCAGGATGAAATTGCAAAAGCCATTGCCGACGAGCTGAAGGTCAAGCTCAGGGAGACGACGGCGCCGGGGGAAAACTCCAGCGGCACGCGCGACCTGCAAGCCTACGATCTGTATTTGCGCGGTATGGCGCTGTGGCATACACGACGCGAGCAGGCGTTATGGGAGTCGATCAGTCTGTTCGGGCGGGCAGTAGAAATGGATCCGACGTATGCCCAAGGCTACGCGGGCCTTTCCCTGGCGTATGCGACCGTCTCCGACTACAGCAACCGTCTGCCCTATGCAGAGACCCTCTCGCGCGCGCGGAATTTTGCCGAGCGCGCGCTGGCGCTGGACCCGTTGCTGCCTGAACCCTACGCCGCGCTTGGCCTGGTCGCGGCCAAGGAGTTTCGACGCGACACGAGTGACGCATTGCTGCGGCGATCGACCCTGCTGCGGCCCTCGTTCGCGACCGCGCATCAATGGCGGGGAAGTTTTTTGATGAGCAGCGGCGACATTGCTGGTGGTCTCGCGGCGCTGGAGCGTGCCAGCACACTCGATCCGCGTTCGCTGGTCGTGTCCCAGAACCACGCCTTTGTACTACGCACGCTGGACCGGGATGCCGATGCCAAGGCGCGCTGCCGGCGCACGCTCGCATTCGCGCCGAGGTACGGCCCTTGCCTGGAAGACATTGCATTAGCCGAACTGCGACTCGGCCATCTGGAAGCCGCGCGTGAGTTATTGGAACGGCAGGCCGCCGTGGATAATCCGAGCGCTGCCAATCAGGGGCGCGAATTGATCGCCGCGCTTCAAGGCGGTGATCGGCGTGCGCTGGCGATGCGATACGCGGCGCTGCCGTATAACAGCAAATTCGATCCGGCCAGCGGAAATTCGCTTGAGGGTTACGACCTGCCTTCGGTACTGGTGCTTCTAGGTGAGAACGCGCTGGCGCTGGACTATTTGGAGCATCTCGCCGGTGAGCTGGGTGGGACCGCCGACTGGGCAGTCATGCTGCCAGCGCTGGATCCGATCCGCTGCGAGCCGCGTTTCGTCGCCGCTGTGAAAAAATTGAAAACCACCGACCCACGTCATGCAGCTGTGTGCGAAGGCAAATCCTGACATGAACTTACTCGCCGAACTCAAACGCCGAAACGTGATCCGTGCCGCTGGCTTGTACCTGGTGGGTGCGTGGCTGCTGGTGCAGGTGGCGGGCACGGTGTTGCCTTGGTTCAACGTGCCCCAGGCAAACCTGCGCGGCTTGGTGCTCGTGCTTGCAGTCGCCTTCCTGCCGGCGATGATCGTTGCTTGGGTGTTCGAGCTGACGCCCTCCGGCCTCAAGCGCGATGAGGACGTGACTGCGCAGGAATCCATGGCGCCGCAAACTGCCAAGCGCATGGATCGAGTGATCCTGATCCTGGCGGTCATTGCGCTCGGCTATTTCGCCTTCGACAAATTCGTGCTCGCGCCGGCTCGCGACACGGCACTGGTCACGCAGACCGCGGCGCATGTGACCGCCAAAATCAGCGCCGAGAAATCCAAGCTCGATCCACGTTCAATCGCGGTGCTGCCCTTCATCAACATGTCGCAAGACAAGGACAACGAGTATTTCTCCGACGGCATTTCCGAGGAACTGCTGAACGTGCTGGTGCGCGTGCAGGGGTTCAACGTCGCCTCGCGCACGTCTTCCTTCGCGTTCAAGGGGCGCGAACTCGGTACCACGGAGATCGCCAAGGCGCTGAAGGTGAAATACATCCTGGAAGGCAGCGTGCGCAAGCAGGGCGAACAGGTGCGCATCACCGCGCAGTTGATCGATGCCGCCAGTGACCGCCACCTGATGTCGCAAACCTACGACCGCAAGCTCGCCGACATTTTCAAGATCCAGGACGAGATTGCCAACGCGATTGTCACTGCGGTGCGCGGTTCGGTGGATGACACATCGCGCGGCAAGGCCGTGACCGTGGCGGCCGACACCAGCAACCTCGATGCCTACCAGTCCTACCTCAAGGCGCGCGAGTTGTT